>CACXEL010000122.1 GCA_902766655.1 uncultured Lachnospiraceae bacterium
GTGATCGTCACCACAGTCGATACTGTCACAGGAAAGACCGTCTCCGACGAGCAGATCGTCATTGACCAGGCTGTCCCGGCAGCACCGGAGACCGCTGCCCTTCCGGATGGCTTTGCAATCACAGACGGAAAGATACGGTTCAGTCTGCCTGACGGTAAATTTCTTGAGACCGCGCCGGAGGGGACCCTTCTTTACCGCGCGCCCACGGACAACGATACGAACATGGCCTTCGCCAATACCATGCAGCCTTACGCTGCCCAGACAGAGGCTCTGGTCTCCTGTGAGAAGACGGGCAACAGGGTCAAGGTCGTCTCCAAAGTATCCAATAAGAAGGGCAAATTCCTTGTCACAGACACCTACGAAGGTGTGGAAGGCGGTGTGCTGGTCACGAGCACGCTTCACCTCCTGTCTGGCAAAGGTGTCCTTCCCCGGTTCGGAAAGTGCTTCTGTCTGGACGAGAGCTTTGACGACGTGCGCTATCACGGACGCGCGGGCGAGACCTACTGCGACATGCGGGACCAGTTCGTCATCGGCGATATCTCCTGCAAGGTCAGCGACATGACGGAGCCCAATATCCGGCCCCAGGAGAGCGGCAACCGGATGGACTGCACCTTCGCCGCCTTCTCCGACGGCCAGGCTGAAGTGCTCTTCGAGGCTGTGGACAAGCCTTTCGAGCTTGGTGTGAAGCCGTACACGGACAGGGCACTCATTTCCATGAAGCACCGGGAGGACGAGAGGCGCACCGGCACCTACGTCACCATCCAGGCCTTCCAGCAGGGCATCGGTACAGGCGCCTGCGGCCCGGCCATCATGCCCGAGTTCCAGTATCCTGCGGGAAAAGACTACACGCTCAGATTCCTGATCCGGGCAAAGTCCTTATCATAATCCCGATATCTTTTTCCCAATCAAAGGAACAAGCCACATGCCATATCCTGATGATACGGCATGTGGCTTGTTTTCTGTAATATGACTCCTGCTGCCCCTTATCTTCTGAGGAAGGCTTCGTCGGAGGCCGGCACGTCCCCGGCGGAGACATAGCGCTCCACCTCCATGTGGAGATCATACTTCTCCCGCAGTTCTGTGATGGTCTTCATCATCGGGGAGGCATGGTGTACGTCGATGGCGGCCTGGTCACGCCAGCTGTCAATGAGAAGAACAGTCTCCGGATCATTCAGCGGGCAGAAATACTGGTATCTGAGATTGCCGTCCTCGGCGCGGATGGCTGCCGCCGTGCCGGAGGACTCCATCTCCTCAGCGAACTGCCTCGCGTTTCCGTCCTTGCCTTTGTAGTACAAATTCACTGTTATAGACATTTCCGTATCCTCCGATCACATATCGTAATACTTATTATGTTACGTTTCAATTATCTAAAGAGCCTCCACCTGCGTGGATAAGCTTTGGGCTGACCGGTGACCGCCGGACAGCCCAAAGACATGGTCCTTTATTGATAAATCATGAGCTTCAGGACAAGTCCTGGCCATGCGGCCAGATTCAAGCCCTGGTGTGCCGCATCAAATCATAGAACAGTTGTCTGCGGCCAGCATCAGCACGGGCTCCTGCCCCGCTGTGCTCAATCCTCTGTCCGGATTTCAGCCTGTGCAGATCGTCAGGCCTTCTTGGTCTTGCGGCGCTGCAGCTCGGAAACGATGATGGAGCAGGCAGCATCGCCGGTGATATTGACGGTGGTACGACCCATATCGAAGATACGGTCGACACCGGCGACAAGGGCGATACCTTCGACCGGCAGACCTACGGACTGGAGGACCATGGCCAGCATGACCATGCCGGCGCCCGGGACACCGGCGGTACCGATGGAGGCCAGGGTGGCTGTCAGAACGATGGTCAGCATCTGCGGGAAGGTCAGGTTGATGCCGAAGCAGGAAGCGATGAAGATGGAGCAGACGCCCTGGTAGATGGCGGTTCCGTCCATGTTGATGGTGGCGCCCAGGGGCAGAACGAAGGAAGCGACTTCCTTGTCAGCGCCAAGCTTCTCGGCGCACTCCATGTTGAGCGGCAGGGTGCCGACGGAGGAGGCGGAGGAGAAGGCCATCATCATAGCGGGCATCATGCCCTTGAAGAAGGCAATCGGGCTCACATGGCCCAGCGTGCTGACCGTGAGGGAGTAGACCAGGACAGCGTGCACGATGTAGCACAGATAAGCGATGAGCAGGACCTTGGCGAGGGAGCCGAGGACCGCGGGGCCGTTCTCAGCGACGACCGGGCAGAGCAGGCAGAAGACACCGATGGGAGAAAGCTTGATGATCATCTCCATGGCCTTCATGCAGATGTCGTTGGCGACATTGACGAAGGTGAATTCCATGTTGTCCTTGTCATCCGCGATCAGGATCAGGGCGAAGCCGATGATCAGGGAGGCCACGATGATCTGAAGCATGCTGGCGTCAACGAAGGGCTTGATGAAGTTGGAGGGGAAAATCCCAACCAGCGTGTCCATAAAGTTGACGGTCGTTGCGGACGGCTCATAGGCCAGGTCCGTTGTGGAGAGGACGGGGAAAATGCCCTTGAAGATGTTGGCGAAGAGAAGACCGATGGCTACAGCGAAAGCTGTCGTGCACATATAGTAGACGACTGTGGTGCCGCCGATGGCGCCGACCTTCTTGATGTCACGCATGGATACGACGCCGGCCATGATCGAGAAGAAGACCAGCGGGCAGACGATCCACTTGATCAGGTTCAGGAAAATGGTACCGAACGGCTTGATATAGCTGGTCGCGAACCCCGGAGCGCCGGTGAGCGCGATACCGGCTATGATTGCCAGCACGAGAGCGATGAAGATCTGTGTGGACAGAGCCAATTTTTTCTTTTGCATAAGTGTTCCTCCAAATTAATAGATGCATGACCGATACTGCTCCGCACCGGCCCCTCTTCTGCCCCCCTCCTGCTCTTATTAAGCAATATGGACATATAATATGCATAGACCGGCGCTTGCCATATTATAGCATGAAAACCGGCAGGAATGGTAGAAGGAATTATCACTTTTGCACTGAAATTGAGCCCTGAAGTCAGATATTTCCCGGAAAATCGCCTTAAATGATTGGGCAAAGGCACCCTTCTGTCTTCATTTTTATCATATCAAAATGAACCGGTCACGAAGTTCAGCCACGCCTGTGATTGTATCATTATCTACGTTTCAGGCACACCCGTGGTCCTGCCGGTAAGACTTCTTCCGACAATGCATATTTATACCTTACCATATGCATGAACAGTATGTTATGATGTATACGCAGTCTCAAAAACGATATGAATGGCGCAGCCATACGGCAAAAGTACGGCCTGCCTGAAAATGCCCTCACGCACCCTGCCCATTCAAAGCCCCTCCCTCATGGATGCGGGAGACACGACAGGAAGGAGCCCCCATGACCTTTGCCGATATCCTCACCAAAATCGACGATATCCTCTACACCTGGTGCCTCATCTACATGCTGGCCGGCGCCGGCATCTTCTTCACCATCCGGACCGGCTTCGTCCAGATCCGCCTGCTCGGAGACTGCTTCAAGTGCATGTTCGAGAAGAAGACCTCGGACAGCGGTATCTCATCCTTCCAGGCCCTCATGATCGCCACCGCCTCCCGCGTCGGCACCGGCAACATGGCCGGCGTTGCGACAGCCATCGTCATGGGCGGACCCGGCGCAGCCTTCTGGATGTGGCTCATGGCCCTCCTGGGCGCCTCCTCCGCCTTCGTCGAGAGCACCCTGGCCCAGATCTACAAGACCAGGGAGGCAGACGGTACCTTCAAAGGCGGTCCCGCCTACTATATCGAGCGGGCTCTCGGTGCCAGGTGGTTGGGCATCGTCTTCGCGATCTCCCTGATCGCCACCTTCGCCTTCGGCTTCAACGGCCTCCAGGCCTACAACATCGTCTCCACCATGGAGTACTATGTGCCGAATCTCAGTTCTTCTCCCGTTCCCCTGGTCATCGGCGTCATCCTGCTCATGGCCTCCCTCTACCTCTTCTTTGCCGGCTCGGAGAAGATCGGATGGCTCTCCTCGGTCCTGGTACCGATCATGTCCGCCATGTACATCGTCATGGGCCTCCTGATCATCATTCTGAACATCACGGAAATCCCGGCTGTCCTCGCGGCCATCTTCCGCTCGGCCTTCGACTTCAAGGCCATCTTCGGCGGCTTCACCGGCTCCTGCATGGTCTACGGCATCAAGCGCGGCCTCTTCTCCAATGAAGCCGGTATGGGCTCCGCCCCCAACGCCTCCGCCTCCGCCGAGGTCTCCCACCCGGCCAAGCAGGGCCTGGCCCAGATCATCTCCGTCTACATCGACACACTGCTGATCTGCTCGGCCACGGTCTTCATTCTCCTTCTCACCGGCGTCTACAAGACCGACAGCACGCTGAACGGCATTCCGCTCCTGCAGCAGAGCGTCGCCGCCCAGTTCGGTCCCTGGGCCATCCATGTCATCACGGTGGCGGTCTGCATGTTCGCATTTACCTCCATCGTCGGCAACTACTTCTACGCCGAGGCCAACATCCTCTTTATCAGCAGGAACAAGACCTTCCTGGCCGTCTTCCGGGTCGCGGCGGCCTTTATGGTCCTCCTCGGCGCCATGAACAGCATGGACGTGGCCTGGAGCCTGGCGGATATCACCATGGGCCTCGAGGCGGTCGTCAACATCATCGCTATCGTACTCCTCTCACGTGTCGCCTTCGACGCGCTCAAGGACTATGAGGCCCAGAAGGCCAAAGGTCTCGATCCCGTCTTCCATGAGAAGAACATCGGCATCGACAATACGGATGTCTGGAAATGAGACCCCGCCGGTTTTCCCGGCCGCTGACTCATCGCAATAAAAAAGGCTTCCCTCCCGGCAGCTTGACCGGTGGGAAGCTTTTTTGTTGAATCATTCGGCGTCCAGCTCCCGGATCTGAAGCTTCATGTTGGATTCCATGGACGTCCGGCAGTGGGTCTCGACGCTGTCCAGGGACTCGAAGCCGTCGATGAGAGAGCTGTGCAGGGTATTTTGGCCGAGCCAGACCTGGTTGCCGCAGTACATGCATTTCTCGTAATTGAAGGATTTTTCCTCCTCGTCCCGCACCCTGATGTCCTCGTAATAGGAGGAGATGTACACGGTCATGTCCTCCCCCTCGTATGTGGTCACGACAAGCTTGCTGACATCGTGCAGGATATTGTTCCGGCTCCCGTCCGTGGCCAGATAGAAGGCAACATGCTCGAGGGAGAGGACCTGATTGACATCCCTGAGGCCGCTGAAGCCGTGGAGATTCCTGTCGTTGATCTCGTCCGTCTTCTTATGGATCAGGGCAATCATCTCATCGCTCAGGGAATCCAGGTCTGACAGGTACAGATCGAGACCGGTCACCGTGACCTGCCAGGACCTGGTCGTCAGGCGGTACCTTTCACTGGAGGCCGTCACCGTGATCACATCCCCTTCCGAGAGGTCCCAGTCCGAGGAGAGGTCATAATCGATGGCGTTCACGTCGATTCCGTCCGCGCTCGCAGTGCGGACCTCAGCCCGTCCTTCCCCGTCGACGCCGGTAAATACCACCGTCATGTATCTGGACGGGTCGCAGGCCGGCTTGCTGTACTGGGTATACATGGCGCTTCCGACGGCGATGGCGAGGATGATACCGATGACGATGAGCCTGGTCTTCATTTTCCGGGCGCGGCCAGCTTTCTGCCGCTCGTCCTCCACCTGGTGCTTCGCCTTCTCCCGCTCATAAGCCAGCTCCCGGAGCCGTTTTTTTCTGTCCTCCTCACTCTCAAGGACGACTACATGGCCGCAGTATTCGCACTCCACTTTCCGGCTGCCGTCCGCGGGCTTTATGGGAGCACCGCAGTTGGGGCATATAAGGCTTTTGGTATTCATCTCTTGTCCCTCACAAGCAAGTCTTTTCCATGTTCCAGAGATAGTCTTTACAGCTTCATGTCGCCTTCTTTGACCCAACCCGCCTTCACGACCAGCGTGTGGGCGATAAGCGAAAAGACCGCCGGGAGCACGAAGGAAATGAGGACCAGCCCCAGCCAGTCGAAGGCCGTGATGGCCGCCTTGGTCCCGGCCGCTACGTCGTTCACCCAGCCGGTGTAGACGCCGATCTGGCCGACCAGGCCGCAGGTACCCATGCCTGAGGAGACGGCAGTGCCGTTCATTTGCAGTCTGAAAATGCAGGTGGCGATGGGGCCGGTGATGGCTGAGGCCACTGTCGGCGCGATCCAGATTTTTGGATTGCGGACGATATTGCCCATCTGGAGCATGGAGGTGCCGATTCCCTGGCTGACCAGGCCGCCCCAGCCGTTCTCCTTAAAGGAAATGACCGCAAAGCCCACCATCTGGGCACAGCAGCCGGCCACAGCAGCACCGCCCGCAAGGCCCGTCAGCTGCAGCGCAGCGCAGATGGCTGCGGAGGAGATGGGCAGGGTGAGGGCCATGCCGACAAGGACCGAGACCAGGATGCCCATGAGGAAGGGCTGGAGCTCGGTGGCCCACATGATAAGTTTTCCGATGGCCATGGCGGCCTTCCCAAGAGGAGGCGCTATAAGCCAGGAAAAGAAGACGCCGACGCCGATGGTGACGAGGGGCGTGACCAGGATATCGACGCGGGTCTCCTTGGAGACTGCCTTGCCGAACTCAGCGGCTATGATGGCCACAAAGAGAACAGCCAGCGGTCCGCCCGCCCCGCCGAGGGCGTTGGCGGCGAAGCCCACGGTGATCATGGAAAAGAGGACCAGCGGCGGACACTTGAGGGCATAGCCGATGGCGACGGCCATGGCAGGGCCGCTCATGGCGGATGCGAGACCTCCGACAGTGTATTCAACTTTGGCTACTGTCGCGACAGGCTCCATGAGAAAGGGAATCCTGAACTGGGAGCCAATGGTGTTGATGATGGTGCCGATCAGCAGGGAGCAGAACAGGCCTTGGGCCATGGCGCCGAGGGCATCAATGCCGTAGCGCCGCAGGGATATCTCGATATCCTTCCTCTTTAAAAATTCTTTCAATATTGTTCCCCTTTCAGAATGAGGCCCGGCCTCCGAAAAGATGCCGGAAAAAAAAGACTCACGGGGCGCATCTTTGCTATCCGGTCAAAGTGATTCACTCAGCGCACCCTTTCCTGTAAAGAGATAACACAGTACACGGCCGCATGTCAAGTTCGGGATATCAAAGGCCCGCCACCTGATCAAGGATTCAGCGGAACAGACAAGAACCCGAAGGACGGCTGCACAAAAGCCGCGGTCCTCCGGGTCGTTATTCCATTCTTCCCGGTATTCCGTGCCCGGCGATCCTCCGGCCGCCATCCGTTCGGGTCACGGAAAAGTCAGATATATCTTCCTGTAATACTGTCCCTGTTGGCCCTGACAGTCTCGGGCCTTCCGACGGCGACGATTCTTCCGCCGTCCTTCCCGCCGCCGGGCCCCATGTCCACGATATAGTCCGCGTTCCGGATCACGTCCAGGTCGTGCTCGATCACAATGACCGTGGCGCCCAGGTCGATCAGGTGCTGGAAGACACCCATCAAAGTGGATACGTCCAGAGGATGGAGTCCTATGGAGGGCTCGTCGAAAATGAAGACCGCGTCCGCCTGCCCCCTCCCCATCTCGCTGGCCAGCTTCAGCCGTTGGGCCTCGCCTCCGGACAAGCCGGGCGTCTCCTCGCCCAGAGTCAGGTATCCCAGGCCAAGGTCATGGAGGACCTGGAGGCGGCTCTTCACAGTCTTGAGATCGCTGCACTCCTCCATGGCCTCGTCCACACTGCAGGCCATCAGGCGAGGCAGGGAGCATCCGCTCCCGTCCTTCCTGCGCCGTTTGATCTTGAAGGCCTCCCTGCTGTAGCGGGAGCCGCCGCAGTCCGGGCAGGGCACGTCCACGTCGGGCAGGAACTGGACGTCCAGGCTGATGACACCTGTCCCGTCGCAGACCGGGCACCGGAGATCGCCCGTATTGTAGGAGAAGTCCCCTGCCTTGCGGCCGCGCTTTTTCGCGTCCTCGGTCCGGGCATAAATCTTACGGAGCTCGTCATGCACATTGGCATAAGTGGCCACCGTGGACCGGACATTGATGCCGATCGGAGTCGCGTAAATCAGCTTGACCTGGGAAATGCCCTCCGCTTCAATGGACCTTACATGCGGAGGCAGCTTTCTGCCGCTGATCTTTGCCGCCAGGGCCGGGATCAGGCTCTCCAGGACCATGGTCGTCTTGCCGGAGCCGGACACGCCGGTGACGACGGTCAGACGGCCTTTGGGGAAAGATACCTCCAGGGGGCGTACGGTGTGTATTTCCCCGGTCTTCATCCGGATCCTGCCAAACGCGAACAATTCGTCTTCCGAAGCGCGGGATCGAAGGACGCGCGCGCTGACTGGCGCAAGGAAGGGCCCGATCATGGAAGCGGGATTGGCGGAAAGCTCCTCCACAGTGCCTTCGGTGATGATCCTGCCGCCGCCTGCGCCGGCCTCGGGACCGAGCTCGATGAGCCAGTCAGAATGAGCCAGAAGCTGGGTGTCATGGTCGACGATCACGACGGAATTTCCGTCCGCCACCAGGTCGTCCATGACGCCTGTCAGGCCCTCCAGGTTGGATGGGTGAAGGCCGATGGACGGTTCGTCCAGGACGTAGAGGACGCCGGTCGTGCGGTTCCTGACCGCGCGGGCCAGCTGGGTCCGCTGCCGTTCACCCGTGGAAAGGGTGGCGGAAGCCCGATCCAGAGACAGGTAGGAGAGCCCCAGGTCCACCAGCCGGCGGGCAGTGTGGAGGAAGGAGTCGCAGATATTGCGGGCCATGGGGCGCATTTCCTCCGGGAGGGAGGCGGGAACACCCCTGACCCACTCAATCAGGTCGGAGAGGGGCATTTCACAGGCCTCATCCAGGGAAATCCCCCGGATACGGACCGACCGGGCACGCTCGGAGAGCCGGGTACCGTGGCAGGCCGGGCAGGTCTCCTCCTTGAGGAATTTATCCACGCGCTTCATGCCCTTCTCGTCCCTGACCTTGTTCAGGGCGTTCAGGACCGTCGCGGTGGCGCTGTAGTAGGTGAAATCCATCTCCCCCGCGGAGACGCTCTCCTTGCTCTTTGGCCGATAGAAGATGTGCTTCTTCACCATCGGTCCATCATAGACGATCTCCTTCTCTTCCTCCGTCAGGTCCTTGAAGGGGACATCGGTGCGAACGCCCATGGCCCGGCATACGTCGGTCATGAGTGACCACATGAGACTGTTCCAGGGGGCTACCGCGCCTTCATCCACCGTGAGATTCTGGTCCGGCACCAGTGTGGAGCGGTCGACCATACGAATGGTACCCGTGCCGCCACACTCCCGGCAGGCCCCGCCGCTGTTGAAAGCCAGGTCCTCGGCACCTATGACCGGGACCACCTCGCCGCAGACAGGGCAGCGCACCTCCTTCTCCGCCGCAAAATCCATGGTCGGCGGGACCTCGTGCCCGTTGGGGCACGTATAGTGGGAAAGGCGCGAGAACATGAGCCGCAGGCTGTTCAGAAGCTCCGTCGAGGTCCCGAAGGTGCTCCGGATCCCCGGCACCCCCGGGCGCTGATGAAGGGCCAGCGCTGCCGGCACGTACCGGACATCGTCCACCTGGGCCCTGGCGGCCTGGGTCATCCGGCGCCGGGTGTAGGTGGAGAGGGATTCCAGGTAGCGCCTGGAGCCCTCGGCGTAGAGAACGCCAAGGGCCAGGGAGGATTTGCCGGAACCCGAGACGCCGGCGATGCCGACGATCCTGTGCAGGGGTATGTCCACATCCACATTTTTCAGGTTGTGGACCCGGGCGCCGCGGATCTCCATTTTCTCAGGTATTTTCCATCTGTCGTTCATGTTGTCATTTTTCTCCTGTGTCCGTATTCATGCAGATGTCAAAGCGGGAGGATGCAAGCTCACATGTCTCCTCCCGCCGGACACATTTCCGAATGCCTGTGTTCTTGTAGCGATTCCTTATTGGTGCTTCGTCTCTCTTGGTGAAAATCTGTCAGGCGATCCACCAGGTACCGTCTGCGGCCTGGTGGAGGGACCCGATTTCCTCGGACAAGGTCCTGCCGCTCAAATCCTTCACGATCACCTTATGATAAAACCTGTAGTCCTCGGTCGCACAGTCTTTTTCCTGGTCCCAGCCTTCCTCGACCCATCTTTCTATGTAGACCTTCCCGTCCTCGATAAAACACACCGTGTCCTGCGGCGCAAGGGGCATGGTCAGAAGCTCGGGATAGTAGCTGCGGAATGTATCGCCATTCTGACTTACAATATGAATACCGGTGCCGATGATTTCCAGGTTATAAAGGTCCACTTCGCTGGCCTTTAAGGCCGAGACAGCCTCCAATGGCCCGCCGATTTCAAATCTGTAGAGTGTGATTCGATCCTCGCCGTAATCACCCTGGAGAAAGAAATAAGAGCCTCTCCGGTAAACCGGCTTTCCATAGACCACGTCCCGTTTCTTCTCAAACGGCGTAAATACGTCGCCTGTCTTAAAGTCAAAGAACTCTATGACAGATCCCTGGTAGCCGCCATGCCTGGACCACTCGATCAGGTCATAAAAATCTGTGCTGTCAGACATGGCAAAAGCAAGGCGGTCCTGGCCTGAAATGGGCTCAATATAATGACCGCTGATCTTCCTGAATCTTTTTATCATGTTCACTCTCCGTCTGAAGTAAGGTGCCTGGCTGTTCAGATTGGCCACCAGGGGTAAAGACCTGCAGCGTCGCGCCTGGCCTTCCGGTGCTCAAGCTTATCCGGCTCTTTTGAAGGTTTGTGCCAAACGACTCCCCCATCTTTCAGGGTTCAAGTCCATGAAAACTCCCGGATTTCAGGAACATTTCCCGGTCCGAGGGTCATCTTTTTCATCCTCGGCCTGGCCGTGAGGATAGGGGTAAGGTCTTCATTTGCCCAAAAAGAGGTGCAGGGCACCAGCGGCATGCCAAACAGGGCATTGTCCGACTCCTGGAGGCCCTCGATGGTCAGTCTGCCGCCCTTTTGTGCGGCAATCTCCTCCACCGCTTCCAGACACAGGCAGGTCAAGCCCCGGTAGGTCTCCCCGTTTTCATAACGGCCTTTTATGTTGGAGTCGATGTTGAAGGACTGAAGATCCTCGGCGAACCACACATGCTGGTTTTCCCAGAAAAGGCTCACGTCCCCGTAGCCGGACCTTTCGTCCCCGGTGAAGAAGCAATACGGCGAATGCCCATGGATGATGCAGGCCCTGCTCATGTGAAGGTCCTCCTCGGAGGGCCAGGGATGCCACGGAGTGCTCTGGGAGTACAGCCCTCTCCGGGACCATGTGAGCTGTCTGAACGGCGCGTTGAAACCCGCCACGCTCTCATCAAGGGCATAGGCAAAGACCTTCTGCTCCGGATGCTCCGCCATATCCCGGTTCATAAGATCAAAAGCCGGCCGCACCATGCCTGCATGGACAATATAGTAGTTCATCTGCCGACCCCGCAGGACCAGAATATCGGGCAGATTCTCCAGGGTATATTGGGGGTACAGTTCCCGCTCATGGTTGCCCCGGATGAGATGACAGCCGGGAAGCGAGTAATCCTCCTGGTAGAAGCCGGACAGGTAAGCGAGCAGCGCGTTGGGGTTACCACCCGCATTATAATCACCGACAAAATACAGGTGGTCTTTGCGCGGATCAAAGCGGATCTTTTCCAGAAGTGCCTTCAGGGTCTCCACTTCTCCATGGGTATCCCCCACCGCAAAGTGCAGTCCCTCCGGATGCCGCGCCCGCAGCGTATCGATATTGTCATCCTTCTTGGAAATGACGACCCGCCTGATGACCCTTGGTATTTTATCCTGCCTGCCGGAGGCCTCTCTTTCAGGCGACTTATCGTCCGGAAGCCCCAGGATCCGCAGGGTCCTTCGATCTCTTTTTCCGCCGTAATACTTTTCCAAGACTTTCGAGAATACTTTTTCTTCACCGCTGACACACTCGAACAAGGTCATGGAGGACCTGAGCTTTTTTGCGTCCACAGATCCAAACACTGCTTTGGGATCATTCCTGTCAAGAGTGAGGAGGGCCCTGGATATTTGTACCAGGTTACTGCCCAGATACGGATCGGCAAAGAACGCCTCCGCCTCCCCGATGCTCTTGATGGAATAATACTGCGATGTGGAGCTCCATCCCAGCCCGCTGATCTGAGGAAATATGAACCACATCCAGTGACTTATCTTCTGA
>CACXEL010000123.1 GCA_902766655.1 uncultured Lachnospiraceae bacterium
CTCCGGCGGCCAGCAGCAGCGGGTCCTTCTGGCCCGGGCCCTCTGCGCCACAAGAAAACTCCTGCTCCTGGATGAGCCGGTCTCCGGTCTGGATCCCAACGTCACGGAGGAGATGTACGAGCTGATCGATGAGCTGAACAAGAAGGACCGCATCACGGTCATCATGATTTCCCACGACCTGGATTCTGCCATGAAGTACGCCTCCCATATTCTCCACATCGCCGGCAGCGGTGTCTTTTTCGGCACGCGGGACGACTACCTGGCCAGCGAGGAGAGAGGCATCTTCCTCGCCCTCGAGAGCAGGCGGCTCGAGCGCAAGAGAATCAGAAATGCGGACAGGGCCGGCGCCTACGCCTCTCAGCCCAGGCGGCATTATAAGGAAGGCTCTGAAGCGTGGAAGAATCCCTTCGGGGAGGATACCGGCTCTCTTGCTTCGGCTGCTGCCGACGGCAGACAGGAGACTGTGAAGAAAACCGGTACTTCCGGTGGAGCCGGGGAGCCCGGAGAGGCCGTCTGCGTTCGTAAGGAAGCAAAGCCTGTGAATAAAGGTGAGACCGGGATGGGAGAGGAGGACAGCCATGCTTGAGACGATTGTCACATACTTCAGCTATCCCTTCGTTCGTTACGCCTTTATCGTGAGTGTGCTCATTTCCCTCTGCGCATCGCTCCTGGGCGTCACGCTGGTGCTGAAGCGCATGTCCTTCATCGGGGACGGGCTGTCGCACGTGGCTTTCGGTGCGATCGCGGTGGCGGCGGTCCTCAACATTTCGGATGAGATGCTCCTTGTCATGCCGATTACGGTGGGAAGCGCTATCCTTCTGCTTGCTGCGGGACGGAATGTCAAGGTCAAGGGGGATGCGGCCATCGCCATGATCTCGGTGGGAGCCATGGCCATCGGCTACCTGCTCATGAATATTTTTTCCACCAGCTCCAACCTCTCCGGTGACGTGTGCAGCTCTCTCTTTGGATCGGCTTCCATCCTCACCCTCAAGCCGCGGGACGTGGCGGTGTGTGCGGTGCTTTCCGTTCTGGTGGTGGCTGTGTTCGTTTTCTTCTATAATAAGATTTTTGCGGTGACCTTTGATGAGACCTTTGCCCAGGCGGTGGGGACACCGGTCAGATCTTTCAACCTTCTGATTGCGGTCACGGTGGCGGTCATCATCGTCATGGCCATGAATCTGGTCGGCTCCCTCCTGATCTCGGCGCTGATCATCTTTCCGGCCCTCTCGGCCATGAGGATGTTCAGGAGCTTCCTGGCGGTGACTGTCTGCTCGGCGATACTGGCTGTGATCTGTGCAGCTGCGGGAATCGTTATTTCGGTCGTGGCAGGTACGCCGCCGGGGTCCACGATCGTTGCGGCCGATATCGCTGCCTATCTTGTGTCTACGGTCGTCGGCAACTTCAGAAAATGATGACCGGTCAGCGCCCGGGGGCCTGGGATGCGCACCAGTCTATGGCACCCCCGGCCAATGCTTCAGTGCGGTATGGATACCTGTGCGGATAGCTTACAGGCCGGCGTATCATGTGCAGGCTGCTGGCCTGAGGAGATGAGGAGAGTCATGCATGAGCTTGGCATAGCCTACCATGTGGCGGAGACAATTGAGGATCTGGGGAGGAAGAACAATCTGGAGCAGGTGGCCTCGGTGACGCTGGAGATCGGAGAGGTGTCGGGCGTCATTTTCAGCTATCTGTCCGATGTCTGGCCCTGGGTCTGCCGGAAGAGCGACATTCTCCGGGACTCCAGTCTCCTGTGCGTGGAGATCCATGCCGTCACCATTTGTCTGGACTGCGGGAAGACCTACGACACGGTCCCGCAGGGGCGGCAGTGCCCCCACTGCGGAAGCTGGCACACGGAGCTGGTCACGGGAAATGAAGTCATGATCAAATCTGTCGAGGGATACTGAAGAAAGATCCTTAAAAGGCCTTTAAACGATCATAAAAGGCTTGTTATAGTAATATTTACTGAAAATCAGACCTCGTTTTTGCCAAGATTCTACAAAGCCCGGGACAGAAATCTGCCCCGGGCAGGTTGATTTTAGGGCTCCTTTTCATTATTATATAGGCGAAAATTGACTGCGGGCCCTGCCCGCAGTGTATGGCAATATGTAATAAGGAGACCATATGGGCGGCTTTTTTGCGGCAGCTTTGAAGGAAGACTGCGTTTTTGACCTCTTTTTCGGTACGGATTATCATTCACATCTGGGGACCAGGCGGGCCGGCATGATCGTCTACGACGGCGAAAGAGGCTTCAACCGGGCCATTCACAATATCGAGAACACCCCCTTCCGGACCAAGTTCGAGAAGGACTCTCAGGAGATGCACGGATTCATGGGGATTGGATGCATTTCCGACTATGAGGCGCAGCCTCTGCTCATCCGATCCCGTCACGGCACCTACGCGATCACCACGGTCGGCCGGATCAACAATATAGATGCGCTTTCCAGGGAACTGTTGAATGACGGCAGTATCCATCTCATGGAGATGAGCGGCGGTGATATCAATGCCACCGAGCTGGTCGCCTCACTCATCAACAGCCGGGAGAATCTTATTGAGGGCATCCGGTATGCCCAGGAGCGGATCGACGGATCCATGACCCTGATGCTCCTCACGGACAAAGGCATTTACTGTGCCAGGGACAAGGTGGGCCGGACACCGCTTGTCATCGGCCGCAAGGAGGAAGGCTTCTGCGCCAGCTTCGAGTCCTTCGCCTATCTGAATCTGGGCTACAGTGCCTACAGGGAACTGGGACCCGGAGAGATTGTTGTCATGACACCGGATAAGGTCGTGACCCTTGCCGCGCCGGGGAAGAAGATGAGGATCTGCACCTTCCTCTGGGTATATTACGGATACCCGACCTCCAGCTACGAGGGCGTCTCCGTCGAGGGCATGCGCGTCCGTTGCGGCAAGCTCCTGGCAAAGCGCGACGGCATGACCAAAAATGAAGTTGATGCCGTGGCCGGTGTCCCGGATTCCGGTACGGCCCACGCGGTCGGATATGCCAACGAGTCGGGTGTTCCCTTCTCCAGGCCCTTCATCAAATACACACCCACCTGGCCCAGGAGCTTCATGCCCACCATGCAGTCCAAGCGCGACCTCATTGCCAGGATGAAGCTCATCCCCGTCAAGGAGCTGATCGAGGACCAGAGACTCCTTCTCATAGACGATTCCATCGTCCGCGGCACCCAGCTGCGGGAGACCACCGAGTTCCTCTATAACAGCGGCGCCAAAGAGGTCCATGTACGTCCGGCCTGTCCTCCCATCATGTTCGGCTGCCGCTACATCAACTTCTCCCGCTCCACCTCCGAGATGGAACTGATCGCCCGCCGCGTCATCAGCCGCCTGGAGGGCGGGGAGGTCTCCCGTGAGGTCCTCGAGGAGTACGCGAATCCCGATACGGAGCGCTATGCCAGGATGCAGGAGGGAATCTGCGAGGAGATGGGCTTCACCTCCCTTCGCTTCAACCGTCTTGACGATATGATCGAGGCGATCGGCATCCCGAGGGAAAATCTCTGCACCTACTGCTGGGACGGCAGGGAATAAAGATTTGGTACGTAAAACGCTGTCTGTAATGTGCAGGCAGCGTTTTTTAGTACATATTGACAAAAACCGTCAAAAAAAGTATATTTATTATTAGGTTTGTGACTACAATACAGGTCCTCATTTTTTGGAAATGAAGACCGGAACGGAGGAAATCTATGTATCTTGACGAATATATGCGCTGGGTATCCGCTGAGCTCGAAGATCCGGATTTAAAGCCTGAGCTGCTTAAGATCAGCGGAGATGACGAG
>CACXEL010000124.1 GCA_902766655.1 uncultured Lachnospiraceae bacterium
CTCCCTTCTCCCGCACGGCGATGCAATAATTGCTCACGCCGTCGATCTTGCCCTCGAGCTCGGTCAGCTCGTGGTAGTGGGTGGAGAAAAGGGTCTTGGCGCCGATGATCCTCCGGTCCGCCACGTACTCGATGACCGCCCAGGCTATGGAGAGGCCGTCGAAGGTGGAGGTGCCGCGCCCGATCTCATCCAGGACAAGGAGGCTCCGGGAGGTGGCATTTCTCAGAATGTTGGCCACCTCGGTCATCTCCACCATGAAGGTGGACTGGCCGCTGGCCAGGTCGTCGGAGGCGCCGACCCTGGTGAAGATCCTGTCCACCAGGCCTATGTCCGCGGACTTGGCCGGCACGAAGCTGCCGATCTGGGCCATGAGGACGATGAGGGCCACCTGGCGCATGTAGGTGGACTTGCCGGCCATGTTGGGCCCGGTGATGATGTTGATCCGCTTCTTTTTATTGTCCAGGGAGGTGTCGTTGGGGACAAAGGCTTCATTTTCGATCATCCGCTCCACCACCGGATGGCGGCCGCCCTTGATGCTGATGACGCCGTCCTGGGTGATCTTCGGACGCACATAGTGGTAGCGGCGGGACACCTCGGCCAGGGAGGCCATGACGTCTATTTCAGCCACGATCCTGGCCGCATTCTGGATCCGGCCCAGGTTGTCTCCGATCTCTTCCCGGATGTCGGAGAAGAGCTGGTATTCCAGGGAATTGAGCTTGTCCTCAGCCCCCAGGATCTTGTCCTCCAGCTCCTTTAGGCGGGGCGTCGTGTAGCGCTCGCCGCCCACCAGGGTCTGCTTGCGGGTATAGTAGTCGGGCACCATATTCCTGAAGGAGTTGGTGACCTCGATGCAGTAGCCGAAGACCCGGTTGAACTTGACCTTCAACGTGTGGATGCCGGTCTTCTCCCGCTCCTCCGCTTCCAGCTGGGCCAGCCAGTCCTTGCCCTCGGTCCGGGCGGCACGGTAGTCGTCCACCTCGGCGCTGTAGCCGTCGCGGATGATGCCGCCCTCCTTCATGGCCAGGGGCGGGTCGTCGACGATGGCGCGCTCGATGAGGTCCGTGATGTCCGTCAGGTCGTCGAAGGTCTCCAGGAAGCCGTCGAATTTGCCGCAGGGCAGCTCATGGAGCAGGGCCTTTATGTGGGGCAGCATGGCCAGGGAGGATTTCATGGCAATGAGGTCCCTGGGGTTGGCACTCCTGTAGCTGATCCGGGCCGCCAGCCGCTCCAGGTCGTAGACCGGGCTCAGGTATTCGCGGAGCTCGGCACAGGTGATTTCATTTTTATTGAGGATCTCGATCGCATCCAGCCGGCTGTTGATGGCCGCCTGGTCAATCAGAGGCTGCTCGATGAAGGACCGGAGCATACGGGCGCCCATGGCTGTCCTGGTCTTGTCCAGGACCCAGAAGAGGGAGCCGCGCTTCTGCTTCTCGCGCAGGGTCTCGATGAGCTCCAGGTTCCGGATGGCGGCGCTGTCCAGGATCATGAATTCCTCGGTCCGGTAGGGGCGGATCGTCGAGATGTGGGACAGGTCCGTCTTCTGTGTCTCAAAGAGATAGGAAAGAAGGGCGCCGGCGGCGCATATGCCGCAGGAGAAGCCGCCCAGTCCCAGCCCCTCCAGGCTTCCGACATGGAAATGGTCCGTGAGCAGCTTGTTGCAGGAGGCGTCCTCAAAGTAAGCGTCACCCATGCTCTCGATCAGAACGTTGTAGCGCGCCTTCAGGTCCTCAAAGTCGATGTCGCACATGAGGAAGGATTCATTGCAGATGATCTCGGATGGTGACAGCTTCATGATCTCATCGGAGAGCTTTCTGGTGCTGTCCACCTCGGTCACCATAAATTCGCCGGTGGCCACGTCGCAGGCGGCTATGCCGTACCTGTCCGAGGTGCGGACCACGCTCATGAGGAAGTTGTTCCTCGTGTCATCGTTGGTCTCCATGTTGGTGCCCGGCGTGACGACGCGGGTCACCTCCCGCTTCACCAGGCCCTTGGCCAGCTTCGGATCCTCCACCTGGTCGCAGATGGCCACCTTCTGCCCCTTCTCGATCAGTCTGGAGACGTAGGTATCCAGGGCGTGGAAGGGAACGCCGCACATGGGTGCCCGCTCGGGGAGACCGCACTCCTTGCCCGTAAGGGTCAGCTCGAGGAGCTTGGATACCTTGACGGCGTCCTCAAAGAACATCTCGTAGAAATCGC
>CACXEL010000125.1 GCA_902766655.1 uncultured Lachnospiraceae bacterium
CGGCGCGATCACGGGACAGACCGCCCGGGCCCAGAGCTGACAGACGTCTCTTGTGGGTCAGCTCGGAGAGCGGGTTGTTCTGGTCCATGAACTGGGACAGCTGGGAGGAACCGAAGAATTCCTTGACCGCGGCTGTGACCGGCTTGATGTTGATGAGGGACTGCGGGGAAACGCTGTCCGTATCCTGGGTCGTCATGCGCTCGCGGACGACTCTCTCCAGTCTGGAGAGTCCGATGCGGTACTGGTTCTGCAGCAGCTCACCGACGGCACGGATGCGGCGGTTGCCCAGATGATCGATGTCATCGTCGTTGCCGATACCGTACTCGAGGTGCATATTGTAGTTGATGGAGGCGAAAATGTCCTCCTTCGTGATATGCTTGGGAATCAGCTCGTGGATGCGGCGGCGCAGCAGGAGCTTAATGTCGTCATTTTCACCGCAGCCGTCCAGGATCTCCTTGAGGACCGGGTAATAGACCAGCTCCGTGACGCCGATGTGTCTCTTCTCCTCGGCGGTCAGCTCGACAAAGTTGTCGATATCCACCATCAGGGAGGAGAGGACCTTGATCTTGCGGTCCACACCGTCGACGGAAATGAAGACATAGGGCACGCCCACATACTGGATCGCGTCCGCGTCCTCGCGGCTCAGCTTCCTGCCGGCTTCGAAGAGGATCTCCCCAGTCCTCTCGTCGACGACATCCTCCGCCAGCACATGCCCTGCGATGCGGTTGCGGAAGAGAAGCTTCTTATTAAATTTATAGCGGCCGACCTTGGCCAGGTCATAGCGCCTGGGATCGAAGAACATGCCGTGGATCAGGCTCTCCGCGGAATCGACGGCCAGCGGCTCGCCCGGACGGATCTTCTTGTAGAGTTCAAGAAGGCCTTCCTGGTAGTTGACGGCCGTATCCTTGGTGAAGGAAGCCTCGATCTTGGGCTCATCGCCGAAGAGGTCGATGATTTCCTGGTTGGTACCGACGCCCAGGGCTCGGATCAGCTGAGTGATCGGAACCTTTCTGGTGCGGTCGACGCGGACGTAAAAGACGTCATTGGAATCCGTCTCATACTCAAGCCAGGCGCCGCGGTTGGGAATGACCGTGCAGGAATAGAGCTTCTTGCCGATCTTGTCGTGGGCAATACCGTAGTAGATGCCCGGGGAACGGACAAGCTGGCTGACGATAACACGCTCCGCACCGTTGATGATAAAGGTACCCGTCTCTGTCATGAGCGGCAGGTCGCCCATGAAGATTTCGTGCTCTTTGATCTCGCCGTTCTCCTTGTTGAGGAGGCGGACAGTGACCTTGAGCGGTGCGGCATAGTTGGCGTCACGCTCCTTGCACTCTTCTATCGGATACTTCACTTCGTCCCTGCAGAGCCGGTAGTCAACGAATTCAAGGCTGAGCTTATCGCTGAAGTCTTCGATGGGCGAGATGTCATCAAAGATTTCCCTGAGTCCCTGATTGACGAACCAGTCATAGGAGGACTTCTGAACCTCGATGAGGTTAGGCATCTCCAGGACTTCATTTCGCCGCTGGTAACTCATTCGCAGCGATCGGCCAGACTTAATCGGACGAATTCTGTTTTTCTCCATTCGACGTAATACCCCGTTATTTCTATAAATTTACTGCGGAAAGGGCCTTATCCGTAATTTTGGGCACAAAAAGACACCCTGCCACAATAGTGCATCGTATAGAATACCACACCGAAAGCAAGATGTCAAACACTTCTTTTCTAAAATTTCAATAAATTCTTTGCGGACCATTCCGTCCGCCGGGCGCCGCCGGCATTCCGTCACATTGCCTCCGCACATCCGGGGCCAATCCCGCAGATGTTCCGTGCCCAGGCATTGCACGGCCCTTGCCGCCTTCGCGCTTTTTCGAAAAAATCTGCGCAGCCCGAAGGCCGCGCAGTCTTTTCTTTCAGTCGTATCCAGGAAAGATTACTTAAGGGTAACCTTGGCGCCGGCTTCCTCAAGCTTAGCCTTGAGAGCCTCAGCCTCTTCCTTGCTGAGCTGCTCCTTGACAACCTTCGGAGCGGCATCGACCAGATCCTTGGCATCCTTGAGGCCAAGACCGGTGGCTTCACGGACGACCTTGATGACCTTGACCTTGGAAGCGCCGATCTCAGTCAGCTCAACGTCAAACTCAGTCTTCTCCTCTTCCTGGGGAGCATCGGCGACCGGGCCGGCGGCAACAACAACACCAGCGGAAGCAGAAACACCAAACTCTGCCTCGCAAGCCTTGACAAGGTCATTCAGTTCCATAATGGTCAGCTCTTTGATCGCTGCGATAAATTCCTCAGTGGTAAACTTAGCCATTTTCATTTCCTCCATTCAATATTTTAACTCGCCGGACCTTATGCCGGCATTCAATGATGTTTACCGAATACGTAAACTCTTCAGAAGGGAAAGCTGCGGGTATCCGCTCTTTCTCATTCTGCTGCCGGTGCCTCGGCGGGGGCTTCGTCGTCGCCGCCAGCGATCTGCTTGATCACGCGTGCGAAGCTGCCGACCGGTGAGATCATGCTGCCGAACAGTCTGGAGAGAAGGATCTCTCTGGACGGGATGTTGGCAACCTGGACCATCTGCTCGCCGTCATAGTAGGTGCCTTCTACGACACCGGCGGCGAAGTCGAATTTCTTGTACTGCTTTACGTACTTAGCCAGAATACGTGCCGGTGTGACAGCATCCTCGGTGGAGATGGCAAGCGCGTTGCCGCCTTCCAGATGCTTGTCCAGTGCCTCGTAGGGTGTGCCTTCGAACGCGCGCTTCATCAGGGTGTTCTTGTAGACCTTGTAGATAACGCCAGCTTCACGCAGTTCCTTGCGCATCGCTGTGTCCTGTTCGACGGTAAGTCCGAGATACTGTACCAGAACGGCCGACTTGGCGTCCTTTAAATTGGCGCTGATTTCGTCGACGATCGGCTGTTTCAGTTCTACCTTAGCCATGAACTCTTTTCCTCCTTCTTCAAAAATTATCAGCCTGCATCAGTGCCAGAAAATTGATAAGGAGAAATTCATCCTTCAAAGGCGGGTGCCTTCAAACAGAAAAATCCCCTGCATCCAAAGACACAGGGGAATAAAGATCTCTCGCATGAAAAATCAACTCCTCGGCTGGCGCAATGCTTACGTCCGGATACGGACACCAGCTGTCTTCGGCGTGATGCTTAGCAATAATAACATTTTAAAATTGTCTTGTCAAGAACTTTCTCGCAGTCAGATGACTGCGGGAAATGCGCGTTCCTGTCAGATCTTGGCCGGGTTGACCTTGACGCCCGGGCCCATGGTGGAGGCCAGGGTGATGCTTCTCATGAACTGGCCCTTGACAGCGCTCGGACGAGCCTTGTTCAGAGCTTCCATAAGAGCGTCAAAGTTCTGCAGAAGCGCCTCCTGGGAGAAGGAAGCCTTGCCGATCGGCACATGGATGATGTTGTTGCGGTCGAGACGATACTCGATCTTACCGGCTTTGATTTCCTTGACCGCCTGCGCGACGTTCATGGTAACAGTGCCGGCCTTCGGGTTGGGCATGAGGCCCTTCGGGCCAAGGATACGGCCCAGACGGCCGACGACGCCCATCATATCCGGTGTGGCAACAACGATATCAAAGTCGAACCAGTTCTCCTTCTGGATCTTGGTGACCAGCTCCATCTCGCCTACGAACTCAGCGCCGGCAGCCTTGGCTTCCTCAGCCTTGGCGCCCTTGGCAAATACGAGCACGCGGACGGTCTTGCCGGTTCCGTTCGGAAGAACAACAGCGCCACGGACCTGCTGGTCAGCATGACGGCCGTCGCAGCCGGTGCGGATGTGGGCCTCAACGGTCTCATCGAACTTGGCGGTAGCGGTCTTCTTCACGATTTCAATGGCCTGTTCTTTATCATAAAGGGTAAGCTTGTCGTAAGCCTTTGCTGCTTCAAGATACTTCTTGCCGTGTTTCATTTTCTATAACCTCCCTGTGGTAGTATCGGACTAACATCCTTCCACTGTCTATTATTCGTCAGCGATCGTAACACCCATGCTTCTAGCGGTTCCGGCGATAATGCTCATAGCGGCCTCAAGGCTGGCAGCGTTAAGGTCCGGCATCTTGCGCTCGGCGATCTCCTTGAGCTGTGCCTGGCTGAGCTGGCCGACCTTCTTCTTGTTGGGTTCACCGGAGGCGGACGGCAGGTTCAGGGTCTTCTTGATGAGGACAGCTGCGGGCGGGGTCTTCGTGATGAATGTAAAGCTTCTGTCCGCGTAAACGGTGATGACGACCGGGATGATATAGTCGCCCATGGAAGCCGTGCGGGCATTGAACTGCTTTGTGAACTCCATGATGTTGACGCCATGCTGGCCGAGGGCCGGACCTACAGGGGGAGCAGGCGTTGCCTTGCCGGCCTGGATCTGAAGTTTGATGTAGCCTGTAATTTTCTTTGCCATGATAATAACCTCCTTGTGTGGTCATACGAGTCTTTATGACCCTTCCACTTCCGGCGATTCCTGTTTTTCGCCGGAAACTAACGGTTTTTGTTGGTTAAGCCTTTTTCTTTACATCGTTGAAGCTGATCTCGACGGGTGTGTCGCGGCCGAAGAGCTCAACGTTGATGGTCACGGTCTCCTTCTGCGTGTTGACCGCAGTCACAAGACCGACTGTGCCGTCCCAGGCACCGGCGACGACGACCACAGTGTCGCCCTTATCGAAATCGACGATCCTTCTGGGCTTGACGGGTGCTTCTACCTTGCCGCCCGCGATTCCCAGGTTCCTCATCTCGTCATAGGTCAGCGGAACCGGCTTGCTTCCCGGACCGACGAACCCTGTCACGCCGCGCGTATTGCGAACGACATACCAGGTATCATCGTTCATGACCATATTGACCAGCACGTAGCCAGGGAACAGCTTCTTCTGCGTCTGCTTCGTGACACCGTTCTTGGTCTCCATGACCGTCTGCAGCGGAACACGGACGTCAAGGATTTCCTCTTCGAGATGGCGGTTCTCAATGGTCTTCTCGATATTCGCCTTTACTTTATTCTCGTATCCCGAGTAGGTATGTACTACATACCAGTTCGCTTCCGACATCTGATACCTCTTTCACATGAGTACTGCCTGCGTCTCTTCCGACTGATTCCGGCAAAAGCCGCGAACCATCAGATGGATAAGAGCCAGTTGATGAGCTGAAGGGCGCCGCTGTCGACTACGGTGATGAGGGCTCCCATCAGGACCGAAATGACAACGACCAGGACCGTCTGCTTTGTCAAGTCCTCTTTGTTCGTCCAGGAAATCTTGCGCCACTCCTGCTTGACCCCAGTCCAGAAGCTGTTCTTCTTCCCGGCGCTTTTATCTTTCTTGTTATCTGCCATACTTGCTCACCCGTACCTCTTTAATTACTTGGTCTCTTTGTGAACTGTGTGCTTCCGGCAGAATCTGCAGTATTTCTTTGTCTCAAGCCTTTCCGGATGTTCTTTCTTATCCTTCTTGGTATTGTAGTTGCGCTGCTTGCATTCTGTACACGCTAAAGTTATCCTTGTACGCACGGTTTTTCACCTCCAATGATAATCTTGCCTGTCCTTTTCATCCGATTTTATGCATTCCTGGCCGCCGATTGGGGTCTTCGTACCGGCCAAAATCCGGGCTTTGGGGCTCGTCGCAAAAAATTTAAGCAAAAAAAAAGGACCTGTTTCTTTGTCGCCCCACTACTTTATCATATGCGGGGGCGGGCGTCAAGCACTATTTGAGATAGTTTTGCGCCACGCCCCGCATGTGAGATGCCGGTCAAGCCTGTTCATTCTGACCGAGACCGATCGCTGCTCCGGCATGGCGGAGGCAGTCACCGGCAGGCGAGAAGCTGTGTCAGTGCTTTTTCAGCTTGTCATAGTCTTTTTTCAAATGTCCAAGAATAACAGCGATTCCAGCCAGGGAGCACACTGCCATCAGAAGAAGCACGAAAAAAGCGATATTGAAAACAGTGCTGTCTTTGGAAATGACTTCATTTTCCGCACTCAATTCGCTGCCGGCGGTATCATCCCCGTCCATCTCCGATACCGGTACGGGCTCTGAACTATCTTCCTCATCAGATGGAGCCGAGGGAGAAACAGGCGCATCGCTCTCGCCGGATCCCGTTTCACCCGCCGCGTCAGACTCCTGACTGCCGGTGGAATCATCCTCACCCTCTGTATCTGTGGCTGAAGCAGCAGGCAGTTCTTCAAATGTCAGTCCATTCTTCTCGGCATATTTCTCAGCTTCGGACTCGGCCGGAGCACACACCACCGTGTTCCATTCAAAAGCCTCTTCGCTGATCGTGGCGGCCGGATTGCAGATCGTCACCTTCTCCAGCGCGGTATCTCCTGTAAAAACATGGTTGGAAACAGTCGTTACGCTCTGGGGGAGCACCACTTCCTTCAGCGCTGTACAGTAGCTGAAAGAATACGAACGAATAGAGGTCACAGACGTCGGTATCGTAACCCCCTCAATCAAGGCGCACCCTGCAAAAGCATTTCTGCCGATTTCGCGCGTGCCCTCCCTGATGACCGCGACCGGGTCCTCTTTACCCGCCGGATACTGGACAATTGTCTTCTCATCGGCCGAGTAGAGAACTCCATCAATCGATTTGAACTTCGCATTGCCTTCCCTGACTTTGATTGTCTTCAGACTGTCACAGTGTGAAAAAGCGCCGTATTCCACAAACAATACGCTGGCCGGCACCGTGACCTCCTTCAGTGCCCGGCATTCCCGAAACGAGTTATCATAAATGGATCCCAGGCCCTCCGGCAGGTCTATTGTCTCAAGGCTTTCGCAGCCCCGAAACGCCAGGGATCTGATTTCAACCAAGGATCGGGGAAAATATACTTGCTTCAGTCTCATGCAGTATTCAAACGCGCCCGCGTCAATGATCGTGACGCTATCCGGAATCGAGACTTCCGTCATGGTCGTATTTTTGGCAAACGCATTGACGCCAATCACAGTCACACCGTCCGGAATGACCACAAAGCTGTCCGTGCCGTTATATTTGACCAGTGTCGTGTCACTGATCTCAAAGTCGCCCGCCTTCACTGTTGCCGGGCTGAGCAGCAGGCAGCTCAATAAAATCAAACACCCTAAAACCAGCTTTTTCATCTTCTTCACCTTCCACTTTTTCCCCTGTCAGAAGAAACTGACGAAACCTCCGGCGACCAACGCAATTATTCCCGCAACGCTCAGGCAGAACGTCACTGCGAAAAAAGCAAGATAGCCTTTCAATCCTGACTGACCAACGTATGACAAAAATGACCCTTTTTCACCTTCCGGGTCCAAGTCGCCACTCCTATAATCTTCCCCGCCTGTACCTGTAAACTTCACATCAGGCACAACAAGCCTGTCTCCACAAGCTACGCAGTACCTTGCCCCGGGTTCATTCTGGGTCTTGCAATGCGGACAAATCATTTTTTCACACTCCTGATGAATAATAAGCTGATTGGCATTCCCTGATTGCGATAAGGTTATTTTCCCTGACGGAATCAAAGCCCGGCCGGCACGTTGCCGCCGGCCGTATCAGAACACGTACTTGGGAACATAGCCTTCTTCATCCCAATACTGGTGCTGCCAGTGATAAAGAAGATTGATGTTATACTCTTCGACAGAATTAAGGGTATAGTCATGACCGGCCAGATAGTAATTGTTGGCTTTCCGGTACCAGTCCTTTCCAAAGAACCATTCTCTGGCGTAAAGATCCGCAGGCGAGGGATCGTCATTGTCGGCCACCGTCTTGCCGTGTCTGGCTACGATCTCATCGATGGCCACCTGGGAGACGTTTAAGCGCAGTTGCTTCTCATCAAAGGTCATCGAGGAGATGTTGGCATCCTTCTTACCGGAAGGCGTCATCCGATTGAGCTCGCTCATCTCAATTTTCCGCTCACTGCTGAAGGGGAAAATGAAATCCGAGACCGGCGCCTCGTATCCCCCGGCCACCGTGATAGTCTCGACCTCCTCCGGCGCGGCACTCGGTTCCGGAGTGGGCGTAGGTGTTGGTGTCGACGTGGGGACGGGCGTTGCTGTCGGTATCGGGGTGGGCTCAGCTGTCGGTATCGGAGTGGGCGCCGCTGTCGGTTCCGGCACAGGCTGCTCACCGGGTTCCGTCTCAGCATCCGCCGAGCCGAACTCTGACGACGTCTGCGTCGAAGCCTCTGCCGCCGTCTGCTCGTCGGATCCGGCTGTCACATCCGTTGCCTCAAGTCCGCCCGCTGCATCGGAAGTCTGACCCTCGCCGGAAGCCTCCTCCCGGACAGTGCTCTGCGTCGAGGCGGCCTGCGTATCTGCGTCAGCTTTTCCGTTGCCACCGCCATTCCCGCTGAGAAATGAAATGCCTACACCGGTCACAACGCCCAGGACCAGGACGATCGGCATCAGTATCTTCATCAGGTTTTTTCCCCCGCCGGAGCCCGGGCCAGGCGTTCCGGCTGATCGTGTCGCGCCTGTTTGCTTGCCGGCGCTCCCTGACCTGGAGGAAGTCGATCCAGCCGCCTGCCGCTCTGCGGCATGGGCGCCGTTCATCGACTGCCGATTACCGGAAGCAGAGCCCTGTCCTTGGGAAGCAGCCGCGCCAGCGACCGGTGCACTGCAGGCAGGGCAGAAATTTGCGTTCGGGGGCAGGGGGTTGCCGCACTGGCTGCAATAATGGATGCGGGTCTCATTTCCCGCAAAGACAAAAAAGCATTCGGGGCAGACGCCTTCGGTGTTATCGACGGCCTTGCCGCATTTGGGACAGATGATTTTCATAGTGTTTTTCCGCCGGCCAGGCCGGCAATATATCCTTTCCGTAATAAGCGATGACTGTCGGAGACTATACTCTTACAAGTTCTGTATTATAATCACAGCCGGCAGTCCAGTAAATACTTGTTGCATAATGAAAATATGAAAGGCTGCAGAGCTTACTTGAAAACAGATATTTCACACCTGCAAAATACACGACAAACCCCAAAATGCTCCGGCTTTTCGGCCGGAGCATTTTTCCATCGTTTGATATAGTTGTCACTTCTCAACTCGACCACTTCAATTCTTTGGTCCAAGACGCTCTTTTTGCTCTGTTACCGGCTGACTTTTCCCTAATATAGATGCCAATCGTTCTTCATGCTCCTGACCCTCCATCCTGAAAATGAAGACCCGATCCGCCAGGGTCAGACTGTCCCCGTCGTGCAAAAGCTTCTCCGTGTTGCCCGAGAGGATTTCACCGTTCACCCGGGTCCCGTTCCGGCTGTTCATGTCACGGATATAGAAGGCCTCCCCCCTGCGGACGATCTCCGCATGCAGACGGCTGACCGCGGGGGAGTCCGTGCAGATATCCGCATGGCCGGCCGGCTTGCCGATTCTGGTGCGACGGGCGGTGAGCCGAAGTTCCTTGCCGGCCTCCGGACCGTTCTCGGGGACCAGATATGCCTCAGATACGTCTGTTTTCAAGGGAGCCAGAATGGTGGTCAGGCCAGGCTCCGCCCCTGAAAAGCCGGTCACATCCCGGCTTCCGAAAGCCAGATTCGATCCATTCACGCCCGCTCCGTTTCCGAAGACTGGGCTCGCCCCATTCATACCTCTTTCGTTTCCGAATGCCTGGCTGAACCCATTCAAGCCCATTTCGCTTCCGAATACCGGCCCAGCCCCGTTCGGACCTGTTGCCTTCCCGTACATTGTATTTTCGCTTTTCAAGTCCATGGCTGTTCCGTAAGCCCCCTGGTAAGGGGACTGCCCTTTTCCGGCAGGGAAGGAAAAGCTGGCTTCCCCTTCCGCAGCCTCTTCCGCCCAGGGCTTTTTCAATGCCTTTCTTCTTATAATAATGACCAGTATGACCGCTGCCGCCACAGCGGCGGCGGCCCCTGCCAGGAAGGGCCAGGGCGGAAGCTTGCCGTTATAATAATGAAGAAACACATACACGCCGGCCGCCAGGACCGCGCCTGCGAGCACGAGTGACACAACATACCAGTTGATTTTTCTGCGCAGTCCTCCTTTGTGTGTTTTCTCCCCGTTGGAATCCCGTGCGGAACTCCCCTCTGTTCTCCCGGTGAGAACGGATTCCTGCCTTCCGGCCGCCGGACGGGCAGGCCCTGCTCCGGGGCCGGGATAGTCCAACCCGGCCTGACGTCCGTCAATGGCATTCTGAAGTCCTGCGGCATTTGGATACAGGCCTTCCTCCGCAGCCCGGTTCCCGGGGGCCGGGGGAAGGCCTGCATTTCCTGCATAGCCCTCATCGCCGGGCAGGTCGCCGTAGAGGATGCGCTCCAGGTCGGACAGCTGTATGGCGGGCTGCCGGAGGGCATGGGAGAAGCGGCTTCCGAGAATGACGGCATCCTGAGAATCCTTCCCGGTATGGGAGAGTAGGAATTCCGTCACCCCAAGAAGACCCTCTTTCGCATCCTTGTCATAGAAGGGGGCGAAGCACAGCCAGACCTCCATGGTGGCCGGCACGAGAAAGATCTGCTCCGGCGTCAGCACCAGGTGCCGCAGGGAAAGGAGGTATTCCTCCAGCTGACTCATGACGGACAGGATGTTGCCGAGGAGCTTCTGCATTTCCCGGCGGTTGATTTCCCGGCCTTCCAGTTCGGTGGCCAGGCTCTGTCTGGATGTCGTGTCGTAACAGTAACAGGTCTTGTTGTCCAGATACTGAAGGCTGCAGGGCAAAAGACCCCCGATCCGGTTGGTCAGGATGATCCGCGTCTCGTAACCCTCGAGTGACCCCGCGTCCGCGCTCTCAAGGACCATGTAGGTATGATTCATGTCCCGTTTGTATTGAATATCCATTTTTCCGCCTTTCACGATGCAAGTATGCTTCAGCCGCCGGCAGCGGCGCTCCTCCTATCCCTGGCCCCATGACTTTTCGCCTGTGCGACTCTTCTCATCCGCAGGAAACAGCCGCCTGCAAAGTTCCTGCCCTGCGAAGCCATACGAAGGGATTCTGCTTCACCCTCCGGAAACAGCCGCCTTCAGTGCCCTGGCCCGCCGAATCGTCTTGAGGGGCTTCACGATCTCATAGGTCTCCTTCACCTGTATGTCCAGCAGGGCCTGCCCACTCACGTATACGCCTTTGGCCGAGCAGGTCACCGACCGGACCGCTTCGGAGGCATCCGTTTTTTTCGTCAGGTCCTCCAGGGCAGGCAGGGAAGGGAGCTCCCGCTCATGGCCGCTCAGGGCCAGCTCGCAGGCATAGGCAGTCAGATACGCCCGGTCATAGATGTGCCAGGACAGGTAAATCATGACCAGCGTGGCCATGAGGATCCCCGACATGAGCAGCGCAGCCTCCACTGTGAAGGACGCACGCCTGAGGCGCGCCAGCCTTTCATTTTTCTTCCTCATATAATCCTCCTCGCCCCGAACCAGCCATGCCACTGCATCGCAAACGCGCTCTTTGCCCTTGGCCGAAAGCCTCAAGCCGGTCCTACGGTGCATCCGCAAGGGTTTCCGGTCCCTGCCCTTACACGCATACTTCCAGTACAGCCACCGCCACCGCGCCTGCCAGCAGGAACGGCACGTAGGGAATCTCCTCATCCCCACGCCGCCCCCGTATGAGAAGCAGACCGGACCAGATAGCGGCAGCGAAGGAGCCGATGGCCAGGACCTCCAGGCCTTCCGTTCCCTCCAGAAATCCTGTGCAGGCCAGCATCGTCAGCGCATCGCCCATTCCTGCCCTGCCCCGGGACAGGAGAGAAGCCGCAAGCAGAATGAGGCCGGGCATCGCCGGCAGGCCAAGTCCGGCCGGCGTAAAGACCCCTCCAAACGCCGCGTAAAGAAGGCCCAGCACACCCACAAGTGCCGTGACAGGAAGCGATATCTCCCGCGTCCTCACATCCCGAAGGGCCTCTGCGCCGAGGAAAATGAGGACCGCCGCCCATCTCCCCCACTCGCCCAGCCATGCCTCAGGCGGCATTTTGAGCCTCCGCCGCGGCTCTGGCCGCGCACCGGCTGCAGAGATGCAGCCCGCCGCACTCATCCTCTGAGACCATGCTGACATGCCGGGTCAGCCCTGCGGCATCCAGGGTAGGAAAATAAAATCTTCCGCTCTCCGACACATAGATGGGACCCTTGTGGTCCGACGGAAAACCGGCGCAGGGTTTATAGTGCTTGCCGTCCGAATTCCTCAGCCCGCCCACCTTGTCCAGGGTCGTCTCGTAGATGGTCAGGTCCAGATGTGTACAGTCCGCGTAGGTGTGGTAGACCGACCGGTTCTCGGTCACGTAGACCGTCCGCCTGCCGTCATCCCCGGCCTCCTCCCCGCCCGGCTCCTTCCCGACCCAGGGAAATACTCTCGCGCGCACAGCCACCGTCACACCTCCCAGCCCGAGGAAGGAGCAGGGGTATTCATAGCGGCAGGGCATGCACAGATCGATCCAGCGCCCTTCGCCCTCCCCTTCCGTGAGGCCGGCCAGGGCAGCCGCCTTTCTGACTGTGTTGCTCAGCGCAAGGCTTCTGGACAGCTGAAAGGCCACCGCATTCATGTAGGAGGCAAGGACAAGCACCAGCATCAGCGTGAAGGGCAGGGCAAGCGCGCACTCCACTGTCATGGAAGCCCTGCGGAAGGGGCCGGAGTATGCCTCTTCCCGTCCGCCAGCCCGATCTGCTGCCTCCTTTCTCCATATTGGTCTCAGAAAAGGCATATTCCCGCACCTCCCGTCCGCCCCGCGGACATATTCTTCCCGTCTGTATTTCAATAGAAGACACAAGCCTTGGTCTGCCCGCTTTCCGTCACAAATCCCTGTAGGAAAGCGTTCTCTCCTCCGAAAATGTCACCCGCTTCTCCGCTTTCACCTTCACCGAGAAGGTCACCGCATCGATACAGGTGTCCAGTCGGAAACCTGTCCGGCCCCGGGCCCGAATCGTGCTCTCCACCATATCCATAGTCCGGCCGACCACCTGAGACCGGCCCTTCATGGCCAGCAGGATCCGAAGGTAGGCCTCATAGTTCGTGCCGCCCTGCACGTCCCGCATCACAGCATCCAGCCCCGCGGGAGAGAGCAGCGCCTTGATTGCCTTGAGCCCGACCTGCCAGGTCGCCGCATCCTTGACCACGGCGACGCGTTTCCCCGAAAGAAGAGCCCTCACGTCCACCAGGCTCTCCGCAAAAGCCCAGCCGGCCGTGATGATGGCCGCGAACACGGGCTCCGCCTCGGGGAGAAGCAGAAGCGCCGACACCGCACCCGCAGCGGCCTTTATTTCCTCCTGCCGCGTGGGATCCGTCGAAAGGTAGAGAAAATTAGCCCCTTCCCTGACCAGCAGGAGCTGCCGGATCACCGCTTTCAGGTTGGCCTCGTCGTTATACTTCCCGCCCAGAATGTATTCGGTCTGATAGGCCAGCGCCGAAGGCTCCGTCGGCGACGTATAGTTGCCGCAGTGGGTCAAGGCATACTCGTTGAAAATGAGCCCCTCCCCCTTCGACGAGGCGCTGGGCGGGACCTGGATCACACCCACCCCCTGGGCAGCCCGGCGGCCGCTGAGCAGGTCCTTCTTTTTGACTGACTTCTTCGAGACCGCCCCCTCGTCGGGGATCACCAGGCTGTAGATGGTGATTTTCCGTAGCCGGTTGATGATGGGGATGGGATTCTCAAAGTCAGCCGGCACCGCAGGCTCCTGCACCACCTCACCGGACTCTGCCAGCGCCGCCTGGTTGGCCGCGGACTCCGCCACGCAGGCGTCATAGTCAGCGCCTGCAGCGGAGGATTCTGCATTGCCGCCGACTGAGCTCTGAGCCTCCGCCTGGGCCACGCTGGCCAGGACCTCCTCCGTCACATGAATGCCCGCCGTGTCCTTCATGAAGGCGATCGCCTGGGACGCAAAGACCTCGCCGGCCACGTCTGTCGCCAGCGTGTAACCGGTGATCTGAGCATCCTCGATGGCCAGGTCCAGCAGATTGCGGCCGGCCAGGACCGTGCGGCCCTTGTTGGGCTCCAGAATGTAGGTCATGGCATCCTGGATCTCGTCCCGGCATGCGCCAACGTTGAGGCCGGAACCGCCGAAGCTCCCGTCGATGAAGAAGACATCATAGTCCTCCATGAGCTGCCTGTCGTACCTGGCAAAGAGGGAGAACATGGCCTGGTCCACGCCGTTGGCGGTCTGGGCCCTGCCCGCCTGCACCCGCACCGAGACGATCAGCGCGAAGAAGAGCGAGACGATCAGGACCATGACCAGACTCAGGTAGATCGTCACACTCCCCTCTCCGATCCGCTCCTCCGCTTTCCCGGAGTGTCCGGCTCTTCGCACCACGCTCCGCCTGAAAATGCAGACATCCGCCCCCATCATCCTGCACCTCCCGAAAAATGCACACCTGCCCTCTTTGACGGCGGCCGCACAGCACTCCACGCGGCCGCCGCATCAAGGACCTGACATATCTCCCGGCACCAGCCCGCCGCCTTTTTTCAGACGATCGGCACCGGCGGCGTCCGGCCGGCACCGGGTATGTTTCATCTACTGCCAAAGGCCTCCGTCGTCGGCACAGCTTCCGAAATCTTTTCACGGCAGCCTCCGTCCGGCGCCCGCAGCTCCTGCGGTATCATCCGCCGCCAAAGACTTCCGTCATCGGCACAGCTTCCGCAGTCTTTTTTACTGCAGCCTCTGTCCGATCTCCGGCGCCCGGCAGCTCCTGTGGTTTCATTTCCCAGGCGTCCGCCAGGGTCGTCAGATTGCCCCGCTCTGGGTACTGACCTTGTTCAGAATGCTCTTGACGACCTTGACCAGCTGGTTCTTGAAGAGGGCGACCAGCGCAATAAGCACCAGAAGGACCAGTATGATTTCAACGGTCGTGACACCTTCTTCGTCCGCCAGGAAGACTCTCACTTCTTCCATCCTCCATCCTCCTTTCCGCGTGATTCCCTCCCTCGCCGGCCGGCTCTTTGGGGTAGGCAAAGCATACCAACTAATCCATCGGCATTACAAGACGGAATAATATACGAAATGCCGCATGGATTTTTCGTGTAATCCTTCTAATCGGATTATCCAACAGGCACACAAAAAGACCCCCGCACCTTTAGATGGGTGTTTATAAGACAGTTTTGAACAAAAACTGATTTGGGCATCTGACTGACAGGGTTGGCAACAAAAAAGGAAGATGATCTGCTTATTTCTGTGCAGATCATCTTCCTTTTTTACGGTATTGAGCTGTAATTGTTAAGGCTTTTTTAGCGGTAATAGTTGACATGCAAACATTTGTTTGCTATGATGTCCTTATCTTGGCAGGAGGACCAACACTATCATGTCAGCTTTGACCGATTTCATAACCGCATATAATGAGCTGTCCTACAGTGACCG
>CACXEL010000126.1 GCA_902766655.1 uncultured Lachnospiraceae bacterium
ACAGACCCCAGGCAGTAGTGGGTGTCGCTGATCCGGGAGGTCCACTCCCGCATGGCCTCGGAGACCGCGTCCTTGAGCGTTGCGGTGCCGCTGGTCACGGGAATGACCTCCGCGCCCAGGAGCCTCATCCGGTAGACGTTCAGGGCCTGGCGCTTCGTGTCCTCCTCGCCCATGAAGACCACGCAGGACATGCCCATGAGGGCGGCCGCTGTGGCGGTGGCGACGCCGTGCTGGCCCGCGCCGGTCTCGGCGATCAGGCGGGTCTTGCCCATTTTCTTTGCCAGGAGTGCCTGGCCCAGGACGTTGTTGATCTTGTGGGCGCCGGTGTGGTTCAGGTCCTCGCGCTTTAGGTAGATCCTGGCCCCGCCCAGGTCCTCGGTCATCTTCCTCGCATAGTAGAGCCGCGAGGGTCTGCCCGCATACTCGTTGAAGAGGGAGGTGAGCTCGGCGTTGAAAGCCGGGGCCTCTTTGTAGTGATTGTAGGCCTCCTCGAGCTCGATGACCGCGTTCATCAGGGTCTCGGGGATATACTGCCCGCCGTAAATGCCGAAACGGCCGTTCATATTCGTCATAGGAGCTCCTTTTTACTTATGGAAAGCTGCGCACTTTGGAAATGAAATCATGGATCTTTGCCGGATCCTTGTGCCCGTCCGTTTCGACGCCTCCCGAAACGTCCAGGAGAATGGCGCCGGTCAGAAGGGCAGGGGTCACGTTGTGAAGGCCAAGGCCTCCGGCCAGGGCGAAGGGCCTGGCAAAGCCGCGAAGCAGCCGCCAGTCAAAGACCCGGCCGCTCCCCTGGCCAGCGTCCAGGAGGACCAGGTCGGCTTCGCTGGCCAGGGCCCGGTCCAGGTCTTCCCGGGATCTGACCTGGAAGGCCTGCCAGAGAGGCGCGCCGGTCAGACGGCGAAGCTCACGGATGAAGCTGTTGTCCTCATGGCCGTGGAGCTGGGCGATTCCAATCGTGCCCGCGTTCACAAGAGCAGCGATTTCGCCGGCAGGCCGGTCCACGAATACGCCGACCGGGGTGATGCCCGGGTCCAGAAGCCTGGTCAGGGCCTCGAGCTTGTACGGCGCAAGATTCCTTCTGCTTTTGGGGAAATTCACGATGAAGCCCGCATAGTCCGGCCGCTCCCGGTTGACGCAGGCTATGTCCTCCGGCCGGGTCAGGCCGCAGATTTTGATATGGGTCATGGTCAGCCTCCCAGCCAACATCCTGTGCTCTGTTTATGTGTCCGGGGATATGCAATGTCTGCAGATTTGAAAAGGAAGGTCCGGTCTGGCCAGACCGGGTACGGTGCCGGGGCAGCATGGAAATCAGTCGATCCGCCGGTCATTAGACCCCGCGATCCGATGAGTCAAAGCAGGCTTTTCAGATCCTCCAGCTTCTTCTTTCTGTCCGGCGCCCGCATGAGGGTCTCGCCGACCAGGACCGCGTTCGCGCCAATATCCGCCAGGACCTTGACATCCTCCGCGGTCCGCACTCCGCTCTCAGAGACGAAGAGGACATTCGGCGGGATCAGCTGCCGCAGCCGGGCACTGTTGGCCGTGTCCACGGTGAAGTCCCTGAGGTTCCGGTTGTTCACGCCGATGATCCGGGCGCCGGAGCGGAGGGCGGCGGTGATTTCATTTTCATCGTGGGCCTCCACCAGGGCGGAGAGGCCAAGCCGGTCGCAGACTTCTATGTAATCGCGGAGCCGGTCCTCCGGGAGGATGGAGCAGATGAGGAGGACCGCCGAGGCGCCCAGGAGGCGGGCCTCATAGATCATGTAGTCGTCCACCGTGAAGTCCTTGCGGAGGCAGGGAATGCTTACATCTGACGCGATCTCCCGAAGGTACCGGTCTGAGCCCAGGAACCATTTCGGCTCCGTCAGGACGGAAATGCAGTCCGCCCCCGCCGCCTCATAGTCGCGGGCGATGGCCAGGTAGGGAAATTCCTCCGCGATGACGCCTTTGGAAGGCGAAGCCTTCTTGCATTCGCAGATAAAGGAGAGCCCGGGCCTCCGGAGGGCTTTTTCAAAGGCGAAGTCCCCCGGCGGCAGGGCCAGGGCTTCCTCGCGGACCCGGTCCGCGGGACGGGCCTTTTTGGCCTCGCTGACCCGGAAAGAGGCGTAAGCGGCAAGTTCATCCAGTATAGACATGGCGATGTTTTCCTCCAATGGTTCGTGTTGGCAGGATCTTTTGCGCCCGGCGGAGAATGATGCTGCCGAGAGATGTGGCCGATTGGTTGGTCCGGTCCTCAAGGACCTGGCCGGCGGAATATGACGGTGCCAGGAGGTGCGTCCGGTCAGCGGTTGCTGACCTCGATGATCCTTTCCAGGGTCCTTGTGGCCTCGCCTGAGTCGATCAGTTCGGCGGCCAGGGCGATGCCCTCGGCGTAGGTCGGTGCTTTGTCGCAGATGTAAAGGGCGGCGCCGGCATTTAGGAGAACGGCGTCCCGGGCAGGGCCTTTTTGTCCGCCGAGGACGGCCCGGGTGATGGCTGCATTTTCCTCAGGGGTACCGCCGACCAGTGCGGACTTGGGGCAGCGCTCGAAGCCGAACTGCTCGGGAGTGACGATGTAGGACTTGAACCAGCCGTCCTTGATCTCGCAGATCTTTGTGGGGGCACTGAGGGATATTTCGTCCAGCTTGTCCATGCCGTAGACCACCATGCCGCGCCTTACGCCAAGGCTGATGAGGACCTGGGCCAGGGGCTCGACCAGGTAGTCGTCGTAGACGCCCAGAAGCTGCCGTGAAGGGGAAGCGGGGTTGGTCAGGGGGCCCAGGATATTGAAGACGGTGCGGAAGCCCAGCTCCCGGCGGATGGCGCCCACGTACTTCATGGAGGTGTGGTACTTCTGCGCGAAGAAGAAGCACATGCCGGCTTCGTTCAGGAGCTCGATGCACTTGGCCGGATCCTGCTGGATGTTGACGCCCAGGGCTTCCAGACAGTCCGCCGTGCCGGAGAGGGAGGAGGCCGCCCGGTTGCCGTGCTTGGCCACCTTGACACCGCCGGCGGCCGCTATGATGGCCGAGGTGGTGGAGATGTTGAAGCTGCCGGCGTTGTCCCCCCCGGGGCCCACGATCTCGAAGACCTCCATGCCCGGGTCCACCCGGGTGGCGTGGTCCCGCATGGCGGCGGCGCAGCCGGCGATCTCGTCGAT
>CACXEL010000127.1 GCA_902766655.1 uncultured Lachnospiraceae bacterium
ATGAAGTCAGCGCCGGAAGCCTTGTAGGCCTCAACACCGTTCTGAACGTTCTGGATCGTCGGGTTCGGCTTGATGTCGGAATAGAGAGTATATCCAATGCCGTTCTCATCAAGCAGATCGGTCACTTTCTTGGTGACGCCGAACTTGACAAGATCCGGATCGGAGGCTACAAAAGCCTTCTTGAAGCCCTTGGCCTTGACGATGCCCGGGATTTCCTTGATGGCACCGTGTCCGTGATAGGAGATGCCGTTTAATACGAAACGATTTACTGCCATAATACTGTTCCTCCTGTTGCCACCTCTTTGAGGTCCTGTCTATTACCGTTCGAGGCCCGTCTTCCCAAAAAAAGACCTGGTCGTTATGAAAAACATAATAACTTGTGCATTTTTCCCAGAAAGCACGTCCTGCAAACACCGTTATTATAGCATAAATACCCTGGCGAAAAAAGGTAATAATAATGACATAACAATAAAATCAGGGCGGATTTCCCGTCATGATTCCCTGGCAGCGGGGTGAATGGCCCGGCTTGATCGGTGTCCTGACACTATTCCGTCACGGCTTCTTGACGACAGGGTACTCCGGCACCTCCTCCTCCGGCAGATCAGCCACCGCCTGAAGGAACTCATCCCAGGTCCAGGAGCCGTTATAACGATTGTTCTCCAGATAGGGCGCCGGACACCACTTGTTCACGATATCCCCATGGCGGAGAATGTGGGCCGCCGGGATATCCATCTCCCGCATGAGGCATCGGACCAGCTTCACGGCGGCCCGCTGGGTCTCCTCCGTAAAATACCACTGCCCGTTCCTGTCGTCCGACGGATCTCCGTCGCAGTGGACGCAGAGCTCTATGCCGATGGTGTTGCTGTTGCCGGCCCTGGGATGGATCTGCTCATAGTAGCCGCTCGTTCCCACCTGCCAGGTAACCGCGTCCAGGTCGGCCGCCTGATAGATGGTCCCGTCGTAATATATATAAAAATGAGTCCCTACCCCGTTTTCCTCCAGTGCATGGTTCTCCCCGACCACGCCGAGAAAATGGATGGCGATATACTGCTGCCCATTGCCGTGCCCGGGTATCCTGCTGCCGTCTATGGCGACCTTGAAATCATCACGCTCGTCCTCATAGATGGAATAATCCCGAGTCCCATAGGTGACGTCGTCCTCCCGCCAGCCCCCGCCCGTACGGTCGATCAGCTCTCTGAACAGAAGGGCAGCTCCCATGACCAGAAAAATGCAGCCCAGAAGGAGGAGCCAGGTCGGCCTCCGTTTTTTTCGGGAGCGTTTTTTCCGCCTCTGCACGCTCTTCCGGTCCGCTCCGGCATCTGAGGAGCCCTGCAGGAGATCCGTTCCGGGGTCCCTGCCGGCCATATCCTCGTCCTCCTCTCCGATTCCCGGCAGAAGTGACGCGTCCACGTCCAGGATCTCCAGGTCCGAGAGCAGTCCGTGTGCGCTGACAGGGCTGTCCCCTCCGGAAGCCTGATGGAGGCCGGTCCCGCGCTTCTCTCCGGTTGCCTCCTGACCGGCGTTATTTGATTTGTCCCATTTTCTCTCTTCCAAAGCTGCCTCCCGGTCTAAAAAAGTCTTCCTGTATCTCTGTCCCCGGGTTCCGGTCCGGATCCGGATACGGGCATGCATCTTCGGGGGAGGGGCTTGCACCCTTCTCCTGTTTGTTCCGCTGCATACATCTTACCATAGCCCGCACTCCCGTGCGCCTTAAGAAATTGCGTGTTCCTTAAAATATTCATAAAAAACAGGCTCCGCACATAGAAAATGAATCCCCTGACCCGGACGGGCGCAAAACGCAGGAAGCCCGGGCGCTTCGGCGCCCGGGCTGATTCATGTAGGCTTCCGTCACGGGAAGGTGTTCATTTTCCGTCACTCGGCAACGGCCTGCTCCAGGGCCTCCTCCACGTCATCGGTCGGGCTCACATAGAGCTTGTAGGTCACCGTGACGCGCGCGGTGACGGCAAGGGTACCACCGTTCAGGTTGATCCCGCCGGCTTCATCCGCCTCCGCCGCTGGAGTCTCCATGGCATAGGAATTCATATTGTCGTAGCGGTAAGACATATCCTGATACCCCTCTGTGATGGTGGGCGGGTCAGTCAGCTCGGCGCCGGCTGCGGCCGCCAGTCCTTCCGCCTTGACTCGCGCGTCGGCGACGGCCTGCTCCAGGGCCTTCTGGTAGGTCTCATCGTATACGCTGGAGAAGTAGCGGAGGCTGTTCACATTGTTGATTCCGGCCTTGACACACTCGGTGATGACGCTGCCCGCCTTCTCGATGGGCAGGTCGCTGACCTTCAGATAAGTCGTCGCGGAGTAGCCGATCAGGCGCTCCTCGCCCGCGCCGTAATCATATTCGGGATAAATGTAGAACTCCGTGGTCTGGATGCTGGTCTCCGCCACGCCCAGGCCCTTCAGGGTCTCGACCACTTCTTTGACCTTCTCGGTGTTCTGTGCCTGGGCATCTGCGGCAGTGCTCTCCCTGCTGACCACGCCAAGGCTGATCTCCGCCATGTCGGGCTCCACGTTGAGGGAGGCTGTGGCTGTGACGGTGATCGTCTCCGGCTCACTGTCATTCAGATAGACTGTGGCGGTGCCGGGCACCATGGAAACCGCCTGGCCGGCGGCAGATTGGGCCTGGCCACAGCCGCCGAGGATCAGGATACCGGTCAATGCGGCCGCTGCGATAGCTGCAAACTGCTTTTTCATACTTCATTTCCTCCTTGAACCTGATGATTCTCTTGTCTCTGCCGCGGATCGATGGTCCGCGGTCGGGAATATGTTTTTCCCTGCTACCTGTAAGACAGCCGGGCGGGGGATGATGTTGCACAAACTGATATTTTTTTGAAGATCAGGGGCGGTCCTTTTTCTCAAAATCATAGAATTTTGAGAAAAAGGACCGCTGTTCGTATCGCTTATTCAGCCAGCGTCGTCAGGGCAGCCCGAAAGATTTCCCGGGCTTCGGCAAGGCCCACCGGCCTGATCTTCGTCAGGGTGACCTTTCCGTCCTGGGTGCA
>CACXEL010000128.1 GCA_902766655.1 uncultured Lachnospiraceae bacterium
AAAAACAGGTGGCACTTATGAAATACGACAAGCGAAGAGCGCTCCCCCCGGGATTCGCGCTCACCATCCAGGACCCCCATACCGGCAACAGCCTCACCGCGGCCATCACGAAGGAGATCGGGCGCGGCGGCAGCTGTATCGTCTACGCCGCCCTCCGCAGGAACGTCCGCGCCGGTGAAACGCCCGTCGGGGACCTCCCGGTCATCATAAAAGAATTCTATCCCAAGAGCCTGGACGCGGCCCTGACCCGCGACGCTGACATGGCCCTGGTCCCGGAAAATGCAGACACCGCCGGCGATTTCGCCCGCCGCCTCTCCCTTTTCACGGAAGGCCAGGCCCGCCACATCCTGTTCGCCAGCCGCTTTCCTGACCACGCCCTGCCGGCGGCCATTTTCACCGGAAATGCCCTCGGCACCTTCTACGCAGTATCCACCCCCGGCCCGGGCACCACGCTGGCGGATCTCGACAGGAGCACCCTGTCGCTGACCGACGCCCTGACCCTGACTGCCTCCCTCTGCGAGGCCATCAGTCTGGTCCACACGGGCGGCCGCGAAAATGGCTTCCGCACTACCCGCAACCTCTTCCTCGACTGCAAGCCCGACAACGTGTATATGTCCGGCGAGAGAGCCTGTCTCTTCGACTTCGACACCGTCCAGCCCTACGGCCGTCTCCGATACTGCTCCTGCTCCAAAGGCTGGTCGGCGCCCGAGCAGGCGGACATGGACGAGAACGGCTACGCGGACCCCAGGAGGATCGGCTTTCACACGGATATCTACGGGATCGGGGCGGTCCTCATTTACCTCCTGACGGGGAAGGACCCGGACGAGGCGGGGGCTGCCGCATCGGAATATAGTGCAAACTGGCTGCGCGGCATCACGCTCCGCGACGAAAATGAAGCCCTGGCGGATCCGACCTTTACTTCCGAGCTGGACCGGGTCGTGAGGGCGGTCCTCGAGCCCGATCCGGATAAGCGGAAGGCAGACTACGGGAGCTCCGACGCGGCCGTGCGGCTCAGGAGCGAGCTGGAGCACCTGGCCGCGCTGGCGGAGAATGTGCCGTACCGGCGGGGGTTCGCGGAGACGGAAGCTGCCATCTCGGCGGCGAGGGAGGAGTCGAAGGATGCGATTGCTGCCGCGAAAGCGGAGACGAGGGATGCAATCGCGTCTGCCAATACAAAAACGAAGGAGGCAATTGCCGCCGCCAAAGCGGAGACCAGCCATGCCGTGAAGGCCAGCGAGGCGAGGACCAGGGAAGCCATCGCGGCTGCGAAAGCGGAGACAGGAGAGGCGATCAGCGAAGCCAAAAGCGAGATTCAGAAGTCTGTAGAAAAGCACTCTGTCAGGAACCTCCTCTTCGGCTCCCGGAAAAGGACGGCGATCACCCTGTGCGTCTTCTGCCTGCTGGCCGTACTATTCGGCGCCGTAGCGGCCTTGAGCCACCGCACCGTGACCCGTATGACCTCCGGGCTCGAGCAGGACACGGACCTCCACATCCTCCTCAAGCTCGACAACGCCAACCATCAATATGAGATGGGCCTAGAGAACTGGCGCCGCCTCGACTACAACCGCGCCGAGCGCGACATTCTGGCCGCCCGTGACGAGATCAGCGAGGAGATATCCCAGTCCGAGCTCGAGGTGGCCAAGGTCAACAATTCCCTGGGCTGCCTCTACCTGGACATGGGCCGCTACGCGGACGCCTACGACTACCTGAACGCGGCCTTCGTCACCTTCCGGGACACCCTGGGCGAGAAGAGCCTGGAGGCCCGCACGGTCCGGACCAGCATAGCCGCCTACGACTACTATGTCGGGAAGCCGGACGCGGCGCTCATCGAGCTCCAATATGTCCTGGACAGTTCAGACCAAATGACGGAGAAGCCGGTCCTCGCAGGGGTCAACCGGCTGCGGGCTCTCATTTCCGACGCCCAGGGGAGATACGACGAGGCCCTGGCAATCTACGACGAGGTCCTGGCCCTCTGCACGGACATCGCAACAAGCGGGAAAATGACCGCCGACCTGGCCGATTATGCCTCCGACCCGGCCCTGAGCCGGTCCGACAAGGATGACTACAACCATGCCATCCGGTGGATCGTCCAGACCTACGGCCAGATCGCCCGGGTCAACATTCACAAAAAGGCCTACATGGATGCCATCCAGGCGGCGCAGACCGGACTGGACCTGGCCATGGGAAATGACTACATTTCCAAGCGGAACCTGCTCACCGCCAGGCTCTACATGAGCCTGGCCGAGGCGGAGGACGGGCTGGGCCTGACCGACGACGGCCTGGCCCATATCGATCTTGCGGGGCGGATCGAGATGAACCTCTTTGACTTTACGGACGCCTACCCGGGGCTGGTCGAGGTCTACGGTATCTATGGCAGCCTCCTGGAGCATGCCGGGAAGACAGAGGAGGCGGACGAGTACTATGTCAAGGCGACAGATCTTGCGCGGGGTTCCTACGGGGACAACCATCCGGCGACTGCCTCGGCCCTCTATCTGCTGGGAAAAAGCTGTCTGCGCCGGCATAAGGCTGCGGAAGCCAGGGATTGGCTGGCGGAGGCCGTGGAGATCCGGCGAAACATCCTGGCCGAGGACCACCCGGACACCGCCCGCATGTACTCCGCGCTGGCAAAGGCCCAA
>CACXEL010000129.1 GCA_902766655.1 uncultured Lachnospiraceae bacterium
CCTTCATAGCGGATGAAAACGGCATCTCCCTTCTCGACCTTGTGATGCAGGACCGCATCGAGACAGTCCTCTTCAGAATCGAAGGGACGTGCGCGAAGAATTGCCCGGAACATTTCCTTCGGGCAGGCTGTATGCTTGATGACAGCTCCTTCCGGAGCCAGATTTCCTTTCAGCACGGCAATGGATCCGTCAGTTCCGATCGCATGCTCATAAGGGCGGATGATGTCCTGTTTTGTAACGCTGGTTCCATATCTTGCGTTGAAATCCTCCAGCCACTTCTGACACTTTTCGTAAAAACCGTTTGCCTTCAGTTCTTCCAGGTTTTCGCCAAGAGTCTTTCCTGTGACGGTCATTACGTCGAGATGAAGAGAGGACTTGATTTCTTCCATGATTGCGGGCACGCCGCCGGCATAATAGAAAACCTCTGCAGGCCATCTGCCTGCGGGACGCACATCGAGAAGATAATGGGCTCCCTGATGGAGACGGTCAAAGGTATCGCCGGTGATTTCAATGCCCAGCTCATGGGCGATGGCAGGAAGATGCAGCAAGGTATTCGTAGAGCCGGAGATGGCAGCATGCACCATGATCGCATTTTCAAAGCTCTTCATAGTAAGCAGGGCGGAAGGCTTCATGGTTTCGTCACCTGCAATCGCAACAGCCCTCTGTCCGGAACGGTACGCGTAGTCCAGAAGATCGGGGCTGGTAGCCGGCATCAAAGCGCTTCCCGGAAGAGAGAGTCCCAGAGCCTCTGCCATAATCTGCATGGTAGAAGCGGTTCCGATGAAGGAGCAGGCACCGCAGGAGGGGCAGGCGTTGTGCTTGGCCCAGTTGAGCCTCGCCTCGTCGATCTCGCCGCGCTCGTACTGGGCGGAATACATGCCCAGCTGCTCCAGGGTGAGGAGGTCCGGGCCGGCAGCCATGGTGCCGCCGCAGACCATGAGGGAAGGGATGTTGACCCTGGCCAGCCCCATCAGGTTGCCGGGCATACCCTTGTCGCAACTGGACAGGTAAACGCCGCCGTCGAAGGGGGTCGCGCCCGCCTGGATCTCGATCATGTTGGCGATCATTTCCCGGCTGGCCAGGGAGTAGTTGATGCCGTCCGTGCCCTGACTCTCGCCGTCGCACATGTCCGTGCAGAAGTATCTGGCGCCGTGGCCGCCTTCCTCGGCGACGCCCTGGCGGACGGCTTCCACGAGCTTGTCGAGGTGGCCGGAGCCGGGATGTGAGTCACCGAAGGTGCTCTCGATGAAGATCTGGGGCTTGGCCAGGTCCTCCACCTGCCAGCCGGTGCCTATGCGGAGGGGGTCCAGCTCAGGGGCCAGTGTCCTCATTTTCTGACTGATCAGTTCCATATATCTATTCCTTTCCGCCTGTATTCCGGTTTCACATGTCATCATCTGTTACGGATGTGCAGCCCCTTCCCCGGGAAGGGACTGCAGTTCTTCTTAATATATATTGTACAGTATTTTTCTCTGTCATCCAACAAAGAAGCTGATGATCAGGGCGACCAGGAAGCCGGTGCCGCCGACCAGGGTCTCCATGATGGTCCAGGTCTTGAGGGTCGTCTTCTCGTCGAGACCGATCAGGGACTTGACCAGCCAGAAGCCGGAGTCGTTGAAATGAGAGCAGACCGTAGCGCCGCCGGCGACAGCGGCCGTGGTGCAGGCAAGGTACAGCGGGGACAGGCCGGAAATACCCGGCAGGGCTGCGATGATGCCGGCCGCCATGGTCATGGCGACTGTGGCGGAGCCGACGCAGATGCGGACCAGGGCAGCGACCACAAAGGCTACGACCACGATAGGCAGATTGGCGGAGCCGACGGCGTTGCCGATGACATCGCCGATGCCGGAGTACTGAAGCATGTAGCGGAGCACGCCGCCGCAGGCAGTGACCAGAAGAATGAGGCCTGTGGGCTCAAGGGACTTGGTCATGACCTTCTCAAGCTCCTTCAGAGTGTATCCGTGTCTGGTGCCCAGAAGATACATGGCGACGACCGTGGCAATGAGAAGGGCCAGGAAAGGCTCGCCGAGGAAGCCGATGATCGGGGCGATGAAGGATTCGGGGGCGACCACGCCGACGATGGAGTCAAGAATGATGAGGATCAGGGGAATCAGGATGATGCCGACGATGGTGCCAAAGCTGGGCAGCTTGGATTCATCAATGTCAGGCTGGTTCTGGACATGCTCCGGAACATCAATCATGTACTTGTTGCCGCAGATCTTACCCCAGATGGGGCCGGCCACGATCATGGCGCAGGCGCCGCAGAAGATACCGATCAGGATGACCCAGCCGAGATCCACACCCAGCATGGTCGCTACCAGGACAGGGCCTGGTGTGGGCGGAATGAAGGCGTGACCGACGGCAAGACCGGCCAGAAGCGGAATGACGTAGAAGAGGGAAGACCTCTTTGTTCTCTTGGCCAGGGAGAAGGCGAGCGGGATCAGGATGATGAGGCCGGCGTCGAAGAAGACCGGCATGGCGATGACGAGGCCGGTGATGCCCAGCGCCCAGGCAGCCTTCTCGTCGCCGAAGCGGTTGACCATAGTGACCGCCAGGGACTGGGCGCCGCCCGAAGTCTCCAGGATGGCGCCGAACATGGAGCCGAGTCCGACCAGGAGGGCGATACCCTTCAATGTGTTGCCGATACCGTCATTGACGGCAGTCACGACCTGTGTGAGCGGCATACCCGCCACGATACCGATTGTGATCGCGCCGATCAGGATGGATATCATCGCGTGTACATTGAACTTGATGATCAGGACCAGAAGGACCACAAGTCCGATGATGGCTGCCAGAATCAATCTGGTTGGGTTTAAAGCGACCTCTGTCATGTTAACCTCCTATTCTCCGGCTTTGTGCCGGCTCCGTGTGACAGATGACTTTTGTCTGACCTGTTGTCTCATCTCTCCCCTGTTTTTGTCTACTTCGTCAGACATCTGATGTATCTTGTGATTACACTATACAGCATGGCCTTATTTTCGTCAATACATCAGATGTCGCAAGCATATTTTTCTACCGGTTGCACAAAAAAAGAACTGCCGTTTTATGCATATCGGCAATTCTTTTATGCTTTTCGCTGTAAAGCGCCCAATGTCGTCAGATGTTTTCTCTTTCCTTCAGAAGCGCCAGGATTTTCTGCCTGTTGTAATTGAGGTGCATGATCATGGCGTAGCGGGCGCCGTTCGGATCGTTGTTCGTGATGGCGTCAGAGATGGCCCTGTGCGTCTCGATGGTCTCCCGTATGAGGGCCCTGTCGGTCAGCTCGCCGAATGCCACGACCGCCTTGGCAATGAGGGGGATCAGGGTCTCCACCACATGGTTGCCGCTGGTCTTGGCTATATACTCGTGGAAGGCCACGTCCTTCTCCAGATGATTCTCCCCTTTCAGGCAAAGCGCCTCCACCGCATCGCAAAGCTCCCGGATCATCCTCTTGTCCTCAGCTGTAGCCAGTGCAGCCGCCTTGGCCGCAATCTCCGGCTCCAGCATGAGGCGGACCTCCAGAAGGTCCAACGTCTGCTTGTACTGGTCCTTGGCCCGGGAGAGCCCCAGCGGATCCTCCTCCTGCCGCCTTGTGCTGATCACGTAGGTGCCCGAGCCTCTCCGCACCTCCAGGACTCCTGCCGTTACCAGGCCCTTGACCGCCTCCCGCACAGTGCTTCGGCCGACGCCGAAGAGCCTGGCGAGCTCATACTCGTTGGGAATCTTCTCTCCCACCGCGACCGGATTCTCGACAATGTATTTCAGGAGCTCCTCCTCCACCTGCGGTGCCAGAAGTTTGTTTCCGATCTGCTCGCACTGGTACATACTCTCACCTCTTATCGGCCGTAAATCGCCGCCGGGATGCGGCAGCCGACCTGTAATAATATTCGCGGACAAGGGCATTCTCTGTGTGCCCCGTTCCTATTCTGAAGCTGAAAAATGAATACCTGGCCATTCTCAAAAGGTCTGACCGGTTCCCCTTTCGAGCACCCTCCGGCCATACAGTCATCGTCATAATATGTATTTTTCAGCAAATGGTCTGATGTTATTGTAGCATAACAGGGCGTAAGGGTAAACGAATAATATCGTCATACATACTTTTCCGCTGCACCTTTCGGCGTTTGTGATGCGGCCGGCAATTATGCAATCCCGACGCGCCGCTCTCCACAAGAAAAAGGCCCCTTGCGGGGCCTCATTTCCCATTTGAGGGAAGGGAATGCGATCAATCAGCGAGGACAGCGATGCCTTCGTAGGGACGGACGACCAGGTAATCGGCCGCATCCTGCGCAAAATCGGGTGCGTCCGGATCGGCGGAGACCAGAATGCGGCCTCCCCGAAGGGCCTCGCACAGGGCCGGGGCACTGATCTTCTCGGACCTGCCGCTGAAGCTGCAAAGAACCGTCAGCGTCTCTCCGCCCAGCTTTCTCTCGTAGGCGATCAGCTTTTCATTGCCTGTGTCAAGGAAACGGATGCCGCCCTCGGCGATGATGTCCATCTCCTTGCGGAGCGCGACCAGCTTCCTGTAGAAATTCAGGATGGATTCCGGATCGTCCTCCTCGGTGGCTGCATTTACCACGTCGTAATTGTCCGGGATGCCGAGCCAGGGAGTGCCGGTGGTGAAGCCGGCGTTGGGTCCAGCCGTCCACTGCATGGGCGTACGACCATTGTCCCGGGACCGCTCGGAAACGATGTGGATGGCCTCCTCCGGAGTCAGGCCCTTGTCCAGCAGGATCCTGTAATAGTTGGTGCTCTCCACGTCGCGGTAGAGGTCGATGCTCTTGAAGCCGGCATTCATCATGCCGATCTCCTCCCCCTGGTAGATGTAGGGGGTGCCGCGCATGAGGTGAATGAACATGCCCAGCATGCGGGCTGACCTGAGCCAGTGGATGCCATCGTCGCCGAACCTTGAGACAGCCCTGGGCTGGTCGTGGTTGCACCAGAAGAGGGCGTTCCAGCCGCCATTGTCCTGCATGCCCACCTGCCAGGTCTCAAAGAGCTCCCTGAGCTTAGCCAGATCGGGGCTCTTGAGGGCCCACTTGTCACCCTTGTCGTAATCCACCTTGAGATGGTGGAAGCTGAAGCACATGGAGAGCTCCCTGCGCTCGGGTGCTGTGTAGCGGATGCAGTTGTCGAGGGAGGTGGAGGACATTTCGCCCACCGTGACCATCTGGTCGATCCCGGTATCGGTCACCAGCTCGTGGATGAACTCGTGCACGTGGCGGCCGTCCGTGTAGAAGCGCCTCCCGTCTCCCGCCGTGTCGTCGACGAACTCCGCCGGCTTGGAGATGAGGTTCACGACGTCGAAGCGGAAGCCGCTCACGCCGGCCTCCTTCCAGAAGCGGATCACATTTTTCAGCTCCTCCCGGACCTTGGGGTTCTCCCAGTTGAGATCCGCCTGGCTGACGTCAAAGAGGTGAAGGTACCACTTGCCGAGGGAAGGCACATACTCCCATGCGTTGCCGCCGAACTTGGATTCCCAGTTGGTCGGAGCGTGGCCGTCCACGCCGTCCCGGAAGATATAGTAGTCCATATACTCCGGGTCGCCGGTCATAGCCTTCCGGAACCACTCGTGGTCCGTAGAGGTGTGATTGAAGACCATATCAAACATGAAGCCGATTCCGAGCTCTCCGCCCTCCCTGAGGAGAGCCTTTGCATCCTCCAGCGTCCCGAACATGGGGTTGACGGAATAATAGTCCGCCACGTCATACCCGTTGTCGTTCATGGGTGAAAGGAAGAAGGGGGTGATCCAGATGTAATCGATCCCCAGGCTCTTCAGGTAAGGCAGCCGGGACCGGATGCCGTTCAGGTCTCCGATCCCGTCGCCGTTGGAATCGCAGAAGGATTTGATATAGATCTGATATACGGTGCTATGTCTGAAATCCTTCATAGTAGTCTCCCTGTTCTTATTTCGCGCTGGCAACTGTGCCGACGCCAGCCTTGACTTCCTTGCCTGCCTCGAAAGTAAAGGTCTCGTAGCCGCCGTCATCCGTGATGACCATCATGGTGGTCAGCGGATAGCCGGCCGCCTTGATCTTGGCGGGATCGAAGGTGATGAGCGGCTGTCCCGCCTTGACGCGGTCGCCTTCCTTGACGTTCATGGTAAAGCCGTCTCCGTGCATGGCCACTGTGTCGAGGCCTACGTGGAGCAGGATCTCAATGCCGTTGGGCATGGAGAGACCGACCGCATGGTTGCTGCCCTCCATGGTCTGAACGACAGTGCAGTCCACCGGGGAAACGAGGACATTGTCCGTGGGCTCGATGGCGATGCCGTCGCCGAGGACCTTGCCCGCGAAGGTCTGGTCCGGTACATTCTCGATGGCAATTGTCTTGCCGGAAAGGAAGGCCTTGAAGGTGACCGGTGCATGGGCAGCCATGGCCTCTTCTCTCTCCTTGGCAGCCGCAGCCGCAGCGGCAGCCTGGCCGGCTTCAGCGGCAGCCTCCTCGGCAGCTTCCACATCGATACCCTTGCGCTTGCCGATGATGAAGGTGAGGACCAGGGGAACAACGATCGCAACCAGCATGCAGATGGCGAACTGGGCGATGAAAGCCGGCTGGATGGACAGGATGCCCGGGATACCGCCGACGCCGATGGCGCTGGCCGTGACGCCGAAGGCTGTGCTCAGGATGGCCGCCAGGCAGGAGCCTGTCATACCGCAGATGAAGGGGAATACATACTTCAGGTTGACACCGAACATAGCCGGCTCAGTGACACCCAGGTAGCAGGAGATACCGGAGGGGATGTTCAGCTCCTGTGCCTTGGCGCTCTTGCGCTGGAGGGCGACCATGCCCATGACGGCGGAGCCCTGGGCGATGTTGCTGAGGGCGATCATCGGCCAGAGCATGGTGCCGCCGAAGTCAGCGATGAGCTGAAGGTCGATGGCATTGCTCATGTGGTGGAGACCGGTGATGACCAGCGGTGCGTAGAAGAAGCCGAATATGGCGCCGAATAGTACTCGGAAGGAACCGCTGATACCGGCGTAGACGGCGGCGGAGATGAAGGAGCCGATCTTCCAGCCGATGGGACCCAGGACAAAGTGGGCAGCCATGACGGAGAGAAGGAGGCTGCAGAAGGGAACCAGGATCATGGAGACGACCTGGGGAACTATCTTCTTGAAGAAGCGCTCCAGGTAGACCAGGGTGAAGGCTGCCAGCATGGCCGGGATGACCTGGGCCTGGTAGCCGATCATGTTGACCTTGATGAAGCCGAAGTTCCACTGGTTGATGGTGCCGTCCGCCAGGGCTGCCGCCACGCCGTAGGCGTTGGTCAGCTGGCCGGAGACCAGGGTCAGGCCGAGGACGATGCCCAGCATCTCCGTGCCGCCCATCTTCTTCATGACGGTCCAGCAGATGCCGACGGGGATGCCTACGTGGAAGACTGCCTCGCCGAGCAGCCACAGGAAGTGGTCCATGCCTGCCCAGAACTGGCTCTGGCTTACCAGGGTGGCCCCGTTGAAGATGGCCATGCTGTCGATGACGTTGCGGAAACCAAGGATCAGACCGCCGACCACGATGGCCGGGATCAGAGGAGCGAAGATCTCGGCGATGGAGGTCATGAGCCTCTGGATCGGGTTCTGATTCTGTTTGGACATGCTCTTGACTTCTGCCTTGGAAACGCCGGTCACGCCGGAGACCTCAGCGAAATCCTTGTAGAAATCAGCAACCTCGTTGCCGATGATGACCTGGAACTGACCGGCC
>CACXEL010000130.1 GCA_902766655.1 uncultured Lachnospiraceae bacterium
GGAAGGTACAGGGCTCGAACCTGCGACCTTTCACACGTCAAGCGAATGCTCTCCCAGCTGAGCTAACCTTCCATGTCCCGTGCAACGAAATGAATTATAGCAAAGGTCCTGAAATAATGCAAGCACTTTTTCGGAAAAAATTACAAAAAATATTAAAAAAAAGAAAAAGTACTTTTCTTTCTCAATTTCCCGGCTATAATAGGAATCCACGAGCCGGTGAAGGCTCAGGCAGCACCGTCTGCATATGGTCCCAGGACCTGTCCGAAGGGAGGTAAATGGAAATGGCCGGACTGATCGTTCTCATAGTATTATTCGCGCTCTTCCTGCTTTTCTGTTTTCTCATCTGGCCGGACAACAGCCGCAGAGAGAGGATGCTCGCCTTTGCCGATCACTATATCGCTCACCGCGGCCTTCACGACAACAGCGGGCCGGCGCCGGAGAATTCCATGGCAGCCTTCAAGCTGGCTGTGGAGAAGGGCTACGGCATCGAGTTCGACGTCCACATCACCCGGGACGAGCAGCTGGTCATCATCCACGACCATCAGATCGACCGGATCATGGGTGGAACGGGCAAGGTGGAAGACATGTCCCTCAACGAGCTCCGCGGCTATTACCTGCTCCATTCCAAGGAGAAGGCGCCTACCTTGTGGCAGCTTCTCCAGTATGTCCAGGGACGGGTGCCGCTGATCGTGGAGCTCAAGGCGGAGCGGGATCAGAAGGTCGACAAGCTCTGCGAGGCGGTGGCCTTCGAGCTGGACGCCTACGAGGGCCTGACCTGCGTGGAATCCTTCCATCCGGGTGTGGTGCGCTGGTTCAAAAAGAACCGGCCGCAGATGCTCAGAGGCCAGCTGTCCGAGCATTTCAAGGAGGAGGGGCCGATGGGGTTCCCGATGAGCGCCTGCCTCTTCAACTTTGCGACCCGGCCGGACTTTATCGCCTACAACATGAAGTTCGCCGACTATTTTGCCTTCCGCTTCCTGAGAAATGTATGTCAGGCCACCTGTGTTGCCTGGACCGTGCACAACCCGGAAGAGCTCAGGGAGGCGGAAAAGAACTATGATGTCTTCATTTTCGAAGGCTTTGAACCCGGGAGACCGGAGCGCGAGGAGACGACAGCCAGACGGCTCAGGGAGGAGGCAAAGATGGGCGATATCGTGAGAAAGCATATGCTGGTCAGCGGAGACGTCCAGGGAGTCGGCTTCCGCTACAGGGCCACCTACATCGCGCAGGCCCTGGGCGTGACGGGCTGGGTGAAGAACCTCTACGACGAGCGCGTGGAGATGGAGGTCCAGGGGACCGAGGCCCAGATCGCGGAGATGATCCGCCGGCTGGGTGCCCAGAGGTACGTGGAGATCCGGGACATCGAGGAGGAGACCATACCCGTCGATCCCAGGTCCTACGAGTTCAAGGTGAGATATTGAAACTGCCTGCCGGTGGCGGAACGCACTTTTCAGATTATATAAGGAGAAAAAATGATGATGAGATCAATCAGGGCATCCGGGCTCAAGGATTCGGTGCCCGTCAGGATCTTCCATATCTGGCCGATGGCTATTTACGGTTTTTTCTACATGCTGTGGTTCGGCATCATTGAAGGGGCAGAGCGGCACAACTATCTGGTGCTGGGCAGCGAGCTGGACGAGGCGATCCCCTTTGTCGAGGCTTTCGTCATCCCCTACCTTTCCTGGTTCCCCTTCATGCTGGTCTGGGGCCTGGTGCTCCTCTTCGCGGACAAGGGGGCCTATGACCGCCTGTCCACCTTCCTCATGATCGGGATGACCTTCTTCCTGATCGTATCGACCCTGGTGCCCACGGCCGTCAATCTCCGGCCCGCGGTGCTGACCAGGAACAATGTTTTTACCGACCTGATCAGACTGCTCTGGAAGGCGGACACGCCCACCAACGTCTGGCCCAGCATTCATGTGTTCAACACGGCTGCCATTTACATGGCCATCCTCCGCTCGACCCTCTACAGGAAAATGAGGACACCCGTCCGGATCATGCTCGGTGCGTGGAGCGTCAGCATCTGCCTGTCCACGGTCCTGATCAAGCAGCACTCCATGCTGGACGTTCTGGCCGGTCTCATTATGATGGTCGTCCTGAGCTTTTTCATCTACGACATGGACCTGGTCTTCCGGTTCAACAGGTGGGATGCCTTCTGCCTGCGGCGTTTCGCGGGCGTTCCTGCCAGGAGGAAGAAGAGGATTTATGTCCGCAACTGAGCGATATGGCTATACAAAACGGTGCATCCTTCCGGGTGCGCCGTTTTTTGACCTTCCGGGCGGAGAATATCCTACGGCCCTTCCTGATCATAGGCACTTGTTTCGTGGACGAGGGGAGCGGGAAATACAAAAGGCGCATCCGTAGGATGCGCCTTCAGTGGACGATGCAGGGCTCGAACCTGTAACCCCTCACACGTGAAGCGAGTGCTCTCCCATTGAGCTAATCGTCCGTCAAATAATATAGCACACAGGCGCGCAGGGTGCAAGTCTTTTTTTGATTTTATCCTGCAGAGAACTGCATCAGAGACGAACCTTTTTGTTGAGAATCAGGATGTATGAGATAAAAGGTCCGTCCATGGGTCCCGGCGCGATTGGCCGCAGGCCTGCTTTTGTGCGAAACCACGACAAAAAGCTAAATGAATTGTGCGCTATGACAATTGAGAAATGCCTTTGAATAGTGTATATTTTACCTATATGAGCAAGGCGGACATGCGCTCATTTTCGTCAATGTGCACATGATGTCCGACAAGAGGCAGGGAGAAGGAGAGTTAGTATGCTGGATAAGATAGATCTTAAGAAAAAAATCAGCAAGGAGGAGTTCAAGGAACTCAAGGAGCAGCTGGAAGCCAGGGTGGCGCTGGCCCAGAGAGAGTGCAAGGCGTTGGGAATCCCGGTCATCATTCTTTTCGAAGGCTGGGGCGCATCCGGCAAAGGAACGCTCATCAACCGTCTGATCCGCCCGCTGGATCCCCGCGGCTTCAAGGTGTTCACCGTTCAGGAGCCCAACGAGGACGAAGCCATGCATCCCTTCATGTGGCGGTTCTGGAACAAGACCCCGGCTTCGGGCAGGATCCACATTTTCGACCGCAGCTGGTACGAGCGCGCGCTGCTCGAGAAGAAGGATAATGCCGCCTGGGAAATCGAAGGCTTTGAAGAGCAGCTGGCGACCGGCGGATATCTGATCATCAAGATCTTCCTCCACATTTCCCAGAAGGAGCAGGCCAAGCGCTTCAAAAAGCTTGAGGAGAACAAAGCAACTGCCTGGCGTGTGACCGAGGCGGACTGGGCCCAGAACAAGAACTATGACACCTGGCTGGCAAATTACGACAAGCTCCTGATTGACACCGACAAGGACTTCGCTCCCTGGACGATCGTCGAGGCCACGGACAAGGACTACGCCTCCATCAAGATCCTCCAGACCGTGACCGTCGCCCTGGAGGAGGCCGCCAAGGTGAAGGCGGCCGCCAAAAAGGCAGCCGAGGCCGCGAAGGCAGAAGGCAAGAAGGATACCTCCGGCACCTCTCCCGAGCACAAGAAGTTCCAGAACGGCGTGCTGGCCGGTGTGGACCTCACCAAGAGTCTGACCCGTGAGGAGTATAAGGCCCAGCTCAAGGAGCTTCAGGGAAAACTGGCCAAGCTCCACAACGAGATGTACAAGTATCGGATCCCGGTCGTTCTCGGCTTTGAGGGCTGGGATGCAGGCGGCAAGGGCGGCGCCATCAAGCGCATCACCGAGGCCATCGACCCGAGAGGCTACGAGGTCTGCCCGACTGCGTCTCCCAACGATATCGAGCGCGCCCACCACTATCTGTGGCGTTTCTGGGAGAAGGTCCCCAAGTACGGCCATATGGCCATCTTTGACCGCACCTGGTACGGCCGCGTTATGGTGGAGCGCCTGGAAGGCTTCTGCAGTGAGGAGGAGTGGAGAAGGGCTTACGCCGAGATGAACCAGATGGAGAAGTGCTGGACGGACGACGGGTATGTGGTCCTCAAGTTCTGGCTCCAGATCGACAAGGACGAGCAGAAGCGCCGCTTCGAGGACCGCATGAACAATCCGGAGAAGCAGTGGAAGATCACGGACGAAGACTGGCGCAACAGGGCCAAGTGGGACGTCTATGAGGAGGCTGTCGACGAGATGATCGTGAAGACCTCGACTGCCAAGGCCCCCTGGATCCTGGTCTCCGGCAATGACAAATACTATGCCCGCATCCAGGTCCTGAGCGCCGTGGTCGATGCCATCGAGGCGCGGATGAAGGAAGTCCGCAAGTCCGGGAAGTGAGAATGAGGACTTCCTGAACGATGTCAAAAAGGGTATAATAAGATCGGCCTCTTCTTTGGAGGCCGGTCTTTTCAAATTCCGCCCTATGAGTGGCGGCGAAAGGATGCATGCTTTTGTTTGCGCAGGCTTGTTCCCCTGCATTTCGGGCTGACCGCGGCCGGGATGAAGCGAAGAAATTCGTATCCGGCGGAACCTCTGACGGAAGAGAACCGGAACGTGACTGGAATCAAGCTGGGGACCACACACACGGATAAGGAGAACTGAAATGAAGGTAGCGTTCGGAAGTGATCATGCAGGCATCGAATTGAAACTCTTTCTCATGGACAAGCTGAAGGAAATGGGCTGCGAGGTGGAGGACTACGGCAACTACGACCCGAACGACCGGGACGATGACTATCCGGCGCCGGGGCGGAGAGTGGCGGAGGCCATTCACGAAGGGAAGGCGGAGAGAGGTGTCCTCATTTGCGGGACCGGTCTGGGCATCTCCCTGGTGGCCAACAAGGTGCCGGGCATCCGCGCCTGCGTCTGCAGCGAGCCCTTCACTGCAAAGATGTCCAGGGCCCACAACAACTGCAACATCATCGCGGTAGGTGCCCGCGTGGTCGGCCGGGAGCTTGCCTGGATGATCGTGCAGACCTTCTTTGAGACCGAATTCGAAGGCGGCCGTCATGCCCGCCGCGTGGATATGATCAGCCAGGCAGAGCGGGATTACAGCCGGGAGTGAGGAACATATTCTTCACTGTGTAGCCCTGTGCCGTCATTTATGCGTGATTGCCCTTTTATTTGGCCGGAGAGCCAGTTTATAATAGGTTCCAGGAATAAAAGAAACAGGAAAGCAACACAATGGGTATTTTCGAGATAATTCTGATTTCTATAGGGCTCTCACTTGACGTTTTCGCTTACTGCCTGTACAAGGGCGCCATGGTCTCCGAACTGAACAGCGTCAATATAGCCAAGATCTGCTCCCTCTTCACGGGCTTTCAGGTGGTAGCCCTGCTGATCGGGAACGCGTTCACCTTTTTCCTGCCCCTCTATGAGACGTACCGGAGGGCCAACCGGATGTGGAACATCGTGGCGGCGATAGCCTTTTTCGGGCTGGGAATCAGCATGATGCTGAAGGCTGCCAACAGGAGCCAGCACAGGATCTTCGAGAAAAAATCCGATGACTTCAACTACAGGGTCTTTCTCATGTGGGCGCTCCTGACCTCCGTCGACGCTCTGATCGCGGGCATCGGGTTCGGGTTCCTGGGCATGCGGCTCATCGGCACGGCCGTGGTCGTCGGCATCGTCACGCTCCTCAACGTGCTGATCGGATTCTTCTGCGGTTATCGGCTGGGCTGCGGCCCCATGAACACGCTGGTGGCCATCGGAGGCGGAATCGTGATCATCGGCGGCATTGACGTGTTGGTCCACTATTTTATCGGGTAATACAGAAAGTATTTATATTAGTAATAAAATGAAGCCCCGGGCTGCAGCCCGGGGCTTTGTCATTATTTAGCCGCTACGTGTTGTTGAAATCGGGCGCGTTGGGAAGGTCCCGAATGGAGTGAGTGAGGAGGAAGAGCGCGGCGTCCGCAAAATCATCGGCGGAGCAGTTGATCCGCTTGAGGATCCAGTCCTCGGTGATGTTGACCATGCCGTAGCTGTAGTAGCTGGCGGCCATTTCCTTGGTGAGCGCCGGTGTGCCGGCGCCGGGCATTTTGACGGCATAGGTCTCGGCGAAGACCATAAAACGCTGGTAGAGATAGCGGGTCAGAACGTTCAGGAAGGAGTTGGGATTCTCCTCCATCATGCAGCAGCGGCGGTAGAAGGCCCTGTCCATATCAATGGCATGGAAAAAGAGGAGGCACGCATCACGCTCCCTGCGCTCCTCCAGTAGGGCATCGACCTGATCGGTGACCTCGGTCCGGAAGATCCATTCCACCACCTCGTACTTGTCCTGGAAATGCTTGTAGAAGGTGGGGCGGATGAGACCGGCCTCTCCGGTGATCATCTTGATGGTGATTTTGTCAAAGGGAGTGGTCTGGAGAAGCTTTTTGAAGCATTCGGCCAGCAGTTCCTTTGTCAGATCTCTTTTCGTTTCCATGGTCGCTATTATACCATGAAAAACATCGCTTCAGCAACTGATAGAGGAATATATGTGGGTGAGGTAAAGCGACATCCGATGTATGGGACCGGCGTGGTCTTCCGGGCGATGACGGCCTGATTATGAACGTTTTATGATTTGATTAGGGAAATAAAGTACAGACAGAGCGGAAATTACACCATTTTTTGGGGAAATTGTAATATAATTGTAATAAATCGTCCTTCCGACTTGATTTTCGGTTGTGTCTATGGTATAGTACGTTTCGTTAGTGAAAATGTTAAGGGTTTTTTAACACTTTTACGAATGTCAAAAATTTTCGAGGTGTTTTATGAAGAAAAGATTACTCACCCTCTTGTTTGCCGGCGTTCTGGCCTTCACATCGGTGGCTCCCGCCATGGCTGACGAGGAGAGCGAACTGAGAGAACAGAAAGCACAGGCCGAAGTTGAACTGACTACAACGCAGGAATCCCTGAACACTCTGGCTACCCAGCAGAGAGAGATCCAGGAGCAGATCAGCGATATCAACGCGGATCTCGTGGATCTTCTGGTCCAGATCGAGCAGGCTGAGAAAGATATCGATACCACCAAGGGCCTGATCAGCGACACTGAAGCCGACATTGAGGTCACCAAGGAAGACCTCTCCGGCGCGGAGGGCCAGAGGGACAAGCAGTACGAGGATATGAAAAAGCGTATCCAGTACATCTATGAGAACGGCGGAGATACCGGCTGGGCCGTCATGATCCTCTCTTCCGACGATCTGACGTCCTTCATGAACAAGGCCGAGTACGCTAGCGAGCTTCATGAAGCTGACCGTGCTGCTTTCCAGGCCTATGTTGAGACAGTCAACCAGATCGAGGAACTCAAGGAGGATCTGGAATCCAAGAAATCCGATCTTGAGGACCAGGAGGCCTCCCTGGAAGCCCAGCAGGCTTCCCTTGAGGAGCAGCAGGGCGAGCTCGAAGTCGAGCTCGAGAACAAGAAGGCCAACGAAGAGGATTATGAAGAGCAGATCGCGATCGCTACCGAGCAGGCCAAGCAGATCAGCGAGCTGATCTCCCAGCAGCAGGAGCGTCTCAACGAGATCTCAGCCGACAAGCAGGCTGCCGCCGAGGCCGCAGCTGCCGCAGCTGCCGCCAAGGCTGTCGCCGACAGAGCTGCCAGCGCCGCGGAGAACGCTTCCGCCTCTGCCGCCCGCGATGCCGCCAACAAGGCCTGGGCCGCCGTCGATGACGCCGTAGCCGCCCAGAAGAAGGCCGAGCGCGCCGCCGAGAATTCCGGCAGTGACGCCGCCAAGGCCGCCGCTGCTGAGGCCAAGGCCGCCGCAGACGCCGCTCGGGCCGCTGCTGCCGAGGCCGAGGAGAGAGCCGATGCCGCTGAGGCCGAGGAAGCCCGCCTGGCCGCCGAAGCCGAGGCCGCGAGACGTGCCGCCGAGGAAGCCGAGCGCATCGCCGCTGAGGAAGCTGCCCGTGAGGAAGCTGAGCGTCAGGCCCGTGAGGAGGCTGAGCGCCAGGAAGCCGAGCGCCAGGCCCGCGAGGAAGCTGAGCGCCAGGCCCGCGAGGAGGCTGAGCGCCAGGCCCGCGAGGAGGCCGAGCGTCAGGCTGCCGAGGCTGTCAACGTCTCCACCGATGACGGTGACGACGGTGACGACAATTATGATGACGAC
>CACXEL010000131.1 GCA_902766655.1 uncultured Lachnospiraceae bacterium
CACCAGAACGTGCTCCGGCCAAGCGAGCTCATCTACTACGGCTTCGTCATGGCCAATGAAGACCGGGTCCGGAGCCTGCTGGAGAAGCACGGCGTCCGGGTGAACCTGAGCGGCCACTCCCACATCCAGCACACCGCCACGGACGGTGTCCTGACGGACTACCAGACCGGAAGCCTCACGGTTTATCCGCTCCACTATGCCATCCTCACCGTATGGCCTGACAGGGCGAAGACCTATGAGACGCGGGAGATCGACGTCTGCCGTGAGGAGGCGAAGGAGCGGATGACCGAGATGACCCGGAGGCAGGTGGGGGATACTCTTCAGGATCTGGAAATTCCGGAGGAGGCCAGGGAGGCGATGCTGGACCTGGCCTGCCGCGTCAACCTGGCCACTTTTGCCGGGGAGAGCGTGGAAGCTTTCTACGGGGAGGATGCCTGGAAACTCTGGGAGACCTACGGGCAGACTACCTTCTGGTATTTATATATGAAATCGACCCGCAAGGACAGATGAGAGTGAGGGGCGGTCCTTTCCTCTCAAAAATCAGACGATTTTTGAGAGGAAAGGACCGCCCCTCACTCTCAACCGCTTCCCGCTCTCAAATCCCAAGGAAGCGGTTGCGGACGACGATGGCGCCGCCCAGAAGGATGGCCATGTCCTGAAGGCTGGAGGCGACGATGCGGCAGCTGCCGCTCATCCGCCCCCGGAGACGGGAGCGGATCTCGTCCGCAAGGCCCGGATAATTCATGGTGAAGCTTGAGTTGATGACGATGATGGTCGGGTCAAGGGTCTGGATGAGGTTGTTGACACCGGCGGTGATATAAGTGAGGAAGTCCTCCATGCCGGCCGCCGCATCCGGATCTCCCCGGCTGTAGAGCCGGGCGAAGTCATCAGCGGAGATGCTCTCCAGCCCTTTCTTCCGGGCCACCTCCCGGAAAATGGCTCTCTCGGAAGCGTACTGCTCGATGCAGCCGCAGTTGCCGCAGGGGCAGGGCCGGCCGCCAGGCACGATGATGGTGTGGCCGAACTCGCCGCCGTGGCCGCTGTGTCCCACGTAAAGTCCGCCCCGGAGGAAGAGTCCGATGCCGATGCCGGAGTGGATGGAGAGATTGATCAGGTCCTCGTCGGGATAGCAGAAGGTGTGCTCGCCGATGGCGGCCAGGTTGGCTTCATTTTCCAGAAGACAGGGGACGCAGAAGGCTGCCTCGAGGGCTGTTTTGAAATCAATCTCGTCGTAGGGCGTGTATGGGGTGAAGACGATCCTGTCCTCGAAGACGACGCCGTGGATCGCCAGGGCGATGCCCAGCAGGCCGTGGGGGGAGGGCGGCTGATGGTCCATGAAACTGCGGATGGTCTCCGTCAGGAAGGGCAGGATTTCCTCCTCGGAGTAGACGTTGTGGTACTCGTGGACGGTGCAGTGGCCGCCGTAGGCGTCCGAGACCAGGATCTGGATGACCGCGGCGTCCAGGTTCACGGAGACGATATATCCGCAGGCGGTGTTGAAGGAGAGGGGAATGGGCCGGCGGCCCTTGGCGGCGGCCGGCGGATCGGCGGTGCCTTCATTTACCAGGAAGGCGTCCAGAAGGGTCTGGACGATGGCGGATACGGTCGCCTTGGTGAGGCCCAGCTCCTTGGCGATGTCCGCCCTGGAAATAGGCCCCTTCTCAATGATGGTCGTGAGGACCAGGGTCTTGTTGATGTCACGGATCAGCTCCTTGCTTCCCGTCTGCATGACTGTCCTCCCTTGATCGTATTTCTGAAGCTCCCCTAATAGTTTAGCGAATAAACTAATTATTGGCAACCATTTTCTGAAAATATGAAAAAGAACCCGGATCCGAAAGGTTAGCATTGACTAACAACCCACGGAGATATAATATGTAAACAGAATTAGTTTAGTTAATAAACTAATATGTGGAAGACATTCGCAGACGGGCCGGGAAAAGGCCCGGCGGACTGTGATTGAAAGGAGAGAAACGCATGCAGATCAAGGAAGTGACAGATGCCGCCTTCAGGCCCTACGGCAAGGTGATCCGCGGCATCGACGTGACCGACATCCTGGAGGCAATGGAGAAGACCCCCTGCCCGGAGGACACCATGTACACGCCCGGCGACCCGGCCATCGAGGCCTGCCCCAGCGCGAAGATCATCGCCGATTCCGTCTACGGCGGCATGCCTGTTCAGGTCGGCTACTGCAACGGCCACAACAAGAAGCTCAACGCGGTCGAGTACCACCGCGACAGCGAGGTCAACATCGCCTGCGGCCATGACCTGGTCCTCATTTTGGGCAAGGAGCAGGACATCGAGGACGACCTGACCTATGATTCCGGGAAGATGGAAGCCTTCCGCGTGCCGGCCGGCACCATGGTCGAGGTTTATGCCACTTCCCTTCACTACGCCCCCTGCAACCTGGATCCCGCCGGCTTCCGCTGCGTGGTCGTCCTTCCAAAGGGGACCAATACCGACATCGAAAAAGGCGCTGAGGCGACGCCCGAGGACAAGCTCCTCTTCGCCCGCAACAAGTGGCTGATCTCCCATCCGGAAGCGGAGATCGCAGGCTCCTTCGCCGGCATCAAGGGCGAAAATCTCACCATCGACTGAAGCCATTGTGATCAATAATAAGGAGGAAATGAATACAATGAACTTTATGAACAATATTCCCCAGATCAAGGTCGGTATCGTCGCCGTCAGCCGTGACTGCTTCCCGGCTTCCCTCTCCAAGACCAGGAGAGAGGCCCTCGTGAAGGCCTATGCCGAAAAGTACGACGCAGCCGATATCTATGAGTGCCCCATCACCATCATCGAGAGCGAGATCGACATGGTCAACGCCCTGGCCGATGTGAACGCTGCCGGCTGCAACGCCCTCTGCGTCTATCTTGGCAACTTCGGCCCGGAAATCTCCGAGACCCTGCTTGCCAAGCACTGGGGAGACCGCCCTGTCATGTTCTGCGCGGCTGCCGAGGAGTCCCAGAACGACCTGGTCGGCGGACGCGGCGATGCCTACTGCGGCATGCTGAACGCCAGCTACAATCTCCAGCTTCGCAACGTCAAGGCCTACATACCGGAGTATCCGGTGGGCGACGCTGAGGACTGTGCCGATATGATCCACGGCTTCCTGCCCATCGCACGCGCCATCGCCGGTCTTCATGACCTCAAGATCATTTCCTTCGGTCCGAGACCGCTCAACTTCCTGGCCTGCAACGCCCCCATCAAGCAGCTCTACAACCTGGGCGTTGAGATCGAGGAGAACTCCGAGCTCGATCTCTACGAAGCCTTCCTGAAGCATGCCGATGATCCGAGGATCCCCGAGGTCGTGGAGGATATGGCCAAGGAGCTTGGCGCCGGCAACAAGATTCCCGAAGTCCTTCCCAAGCTGGCCCAGTATGAGCTGACCCTCCTTGACTGGGTGGAGGCTCACAAGGGCTATCGCAAGTACGTCACCATCGCGGGCAAGTGCTGGCCGGCCTTCCAGACCATGTTCGGCTTCGTTCCCTGCTACGTCAACTCCCGCCTGACGGGCCGCGGCATTCCGGTCTCCTGCGAGGTCGATATCTACGGCGCCCTCTCCGAGTTCATCGGCACCTGCGTCTCCGACGACGTGGTCACCCTGCTCGACATCAACAACTCTGTCCCGAAGGATATGTACAAGGAGTCCATCGAGGGCAAGTTCCCCTACAAGCATACCGACACCTTCATGGGCTTCCACTGCGGCAACACCTGCTCCACCAAGCTGGCCTTCCACAGCATGAAGTACCAGATGATCATGGCCAGAAGCCTGCCGCGCGAAGTCACCAACGGCACCCTTGAAGGCGACATCGCTCCGGGCGAAATCACCTTCTTCAGACTTCAGTCCACGGCTGACGCCAAGCTCCGCGCCTACGTCGCCAACGGCGAGGTCCTTCCGGTCGCCACCAGAAGCTTCGGCTCCATCGGCGTGTTCGCCATCCATGAGATGGGTCGCTTCTACCGCCACGTCCTCATCGAGAAGGGCTATCCGCATCACGGCGCCGTGGCCTTCGGTCACTGGGGCAAGGAGCTCTTCGAGGTCTTCAAGTATCTCGGCGTCGTCTCCGAGGATCTGGGCTATCCCAAGGCCAAGGGTGACTTCTATCCCACCGAGAACCCCTTCAACTGATACCAATTGACTGACGGAAGCGGGCCGGACAAGCTCCGGTCCGCTTTTGATAAAAGATGGAGGCCAACATGCTCTATATAGGTGTAGATCTCGGTACATCGGCCGTGAAGCTTCTGCTCATGGAGGCGGACGGTTCGATCAAAAATGTCGTTTCCAAGGAATATCCCCTCTACTTCCCCCATCCGGGCTGGTCTGAGCAGAAGCCCGAGGACTGGTGGAAGGCTGTCCGCGAAGGTATCAAGGAGCTCGTGGGAGAGCACGGCCGCGAGGTAGGCGGCATCAGCTTCGGCGGCCAGATGCACGGCCTGGTCATCCTGGATGCCGCGGACAACGTGATCCGCCCTGCCATCCTCTGGAATGACAGCCGCACCACTGTGGAGACCGACTTCCTCAACAATGCCATCGGCAAGGACAAGCTCTCCCAGTACACGGCCAACATCGCCTTCACGGGCTTCACAGCCCCCAAGGTCCTCTGGGTCCGCCACAACGAGCCGGAGAATTTCGCCAAGATCTCCAAGCTCATGCTGCCCAAGGATTATATTGCCTACAAGCTCTCGGGCGTCCACTGCACGGATTACTCCGATGCCTCCGGCATGCTTCTCCTGGACGTGAAAAATAAGACCTGGTCCCAGGAGATGCTGGACATCTGCGGCATTTCCGTCTTCGTCATGCCCAAGCTTTTCGAGAGCTATGAGGTGGTCGGCCCCATCCTGCCGGAGCTGGCGGAGGAGCTGGGTCTTAATCCCAACTGCAAGATCGTGGCCGGCGCGGGCGACAACGCCGCCGGTGCGGTCGGGACCGGCACCGTCGGCGACGGCAGCTGCACGATCTCTCTGGGGACCTCGGGTACGGTCTTCATTTCCAGCAAGTCCTTCGGCGTGGATCCCAACAACGCCCTCCACAGCTTTGCCCACGCGGACGGCAAGTACCATCTCATGGGCTGCATGCTCTCCGCCGCCTCCTGCAACAAGTGGTGGGAGGAGGGGATCATCGGCAC
>CACXEL010000132.1 GCA_902766655.1 uncultured Lachnospiraceae bacterium
GTCTTCGTGGGCTGCGACAGGATCGCGGCCAACGGCGATTTCGCCAATAAGATCGGGACCTCAGGCGTGGCGGTCCTGGCCAAATACTACGGGATTCCCTTCTACACCCTGGGGCCGACCTCCACGGTCGACATGGCCTGCCCCACCGGCGCGGATATCCGGATCGAGCTCCGCGACCCGGAGGAAATCAAGTCCCGCTGGTATGCCGAGCCCATGTCCCCGGACAGTGTTCCCTGCTACAATCCGTCCTTCGACGTGACGGACCATTCGCTCCTCACGGCTATCGTCACGGACCGAGGAATCGTCTACCCGCCCTTCGACGAGAATCTGAGGAAGCTTTACCGGTGAGAGGGTCTGCATTTTCCGGAAAATGAGGACATATCTGACCGTCGGCCGGGGCCGCCGGACGGATACAGAATTATCAAAATGTGAACACAGAAAAGACTATTTCAGGAGGTATATCATGATGACAACATCCCCGTCCGCCTGCATTGAGCTCAAGCCGGGCACCCACATCGCCAAGGTCGTTCTGATGCCGGGAGACCCGCTGCGGGCCAAATACATAGCCGAGACATATCTGGAGAATCCGGTCCTCTTTAACGATGTCCGCAATATGCTGGGATACACCGGGACCTACGAGGGCAGGGAGGTATCCGTCATGGGCTCCGGCATGGGCGTGCCTTCCCTGGGTCTTTACGTCCATGAACTCTTCAACTTCTTCGGCGTTGAGGCCGTGATCCGGGTCGGATCCGGCGGTGCCCTGCCCGAGAACGTACACGTCCGCGACGTGGTGATCGCCATGAGCGCTTCCACCAATTCGGGCTATCTCAATGCCTACGACCTGGTGGGAACGCCGGCGCCGACGGCAGATTTCGACCTCCTCATGAACGCGGTCAGGGCAGCGGAGGAGATGGGCGTCAAGGCGGACGTCGGATCGGTCTACACCTCCGATTTCTTCTATCATCCCAACCCGGAGGTCAACAAAAAGGCCAGGGAATTCGGCCTCCTCTGCGTTGAGATGGAGACCGCGGGCCTCTACCTGCAGGCCATGGCCAATCACAAGAAGGCCCTGTCGCTGCTGCAGATCTCGGACCACATTTTCACGGGAGAGTGCCTCACGCCGGTGGAGATCCGGGAGGGCTTCCATGAGATCATGGAGATCGCCCTGAAGACGGCTGTCAGGACTGAGCTGTGAGGGATGCGTTCGGAACAGCGTTCCAGGAGGTTTTGTGACGGCAGGTGCCCGGAAGGGACCTTGCGGGACGCAGCCTGAAAAGGCATTCTTAAAAGATAATAAAGCGTGGAGGAGAATTCTTGTCATCCACCTGCTTTGGTATTATAGTAAAAAATACAGGTGACGGTTCAGGCCGGGATGCGGAACATTCCCCGCTGCCGCTGCTCTTTCGGCCCCGGCCGGCGGAGCCTGTGGTGATGTGCCGGTGCCCCGCTGAATTTACAAAGGGCGGGCACAGCCGGAAAGTAAAGGAGAGCTATGGGTAATTTTCTTAATCGAATGAACGACGGCATGCGCCGCTTTTTGACGGGGCGCTATGGGACGGACAACCTTTCTCAGTTTATTCTGGGAGTCGGCCTGGTCCTCATTGTGGTGAATATCTTCGCCAAGAGCGTGATCATCGAGGTCCTGATCCTCGCGGCCATCGGCTGGAGCTGGTTCCGGCTCCTGTCCCGCAACTATGCGAAGCGCGCAGCCGAGAACACCTGGTTCCTGGAGAAGACGAACGGTATCCGCCGCTTCTTCCGGATCCAGAAGTCCAGGATCGCGGACAGCAAGGACTACAGGCATTTCAGCTGCCCGAACTGCCGTCAGGAGATCCGCGTGCCCAAGGGCAAGGGCCATATCCGGATCACCTGCCCCAAGTGCCGTCACCAGTTCGAGAAGACCGTATAAGCCGGGTATACTTTGAAGGATAAGGAGTAAGGTCCGTGTTCGGGTATGTTATCGCCAACCAGGAGGAAATGAAGATCCGGGAATACAAGCGCTACCGCAGCTACTACTGCGGTCTCTGCTACACGCTTGGCCGCCGGTTCGGCCAGGCGGAGCGGTTGGCGCTGACCTACGATATGACGTTTCTGGCCATCGTGCTGGATGCCCTCTTCGAGGACCCCATGCGGGTGGAACAGCACCGCTGCGGCCCTCACCCTCTCAAGAAGCAGGAGATGCTCCTTGGCGCCACGACGGATTATGCCGCCGACATGAGCATACTGCTGACCTACTACAATCTCCTTGACGACGTCCGGGATGACCAACGTCCCGCGGGCCGCGTTGCCTCCGCCGTTCTCAAAAAGGAGGCGGACCGGCTGAGAGCCAAATATCCCCGCCAGGCCAGAGCCCTCGAGGAGGACCTGAAAAAGCTGGCGGAATGCGAGGCTGCGAACGAGAAGGACCTCGACACGGTGGCCGGTCTCACGGGAGATTTCCTGGGAGAGATCTTCGTCTACCGTGAGGACGATACCTGGGCCCACGAGATGAAGCGCATGGGCTTCTACCTGGGCAAGTACGTCTACCTCCTGGACGCTTACGACGACCTGGATAAAGATGTAAAAAAGAAGAACTACAATCCCTGGATCCAGTTCATGGGACGGAAGGATTTTGATGCCCTGGTGGAAAATACACTCACGATGATGATCTCCGAGTGTGCCAAGAGCTTCGAGAGGCTGCCGATCGTTCAGGATGTTGACATTTTACGGAATATTATATATTCTGGTGTCTGGACCAGGTTCGAGGCAGCCAGGAAGAGACGTGAAGAAGCCGCCGAAAAGAAAAACAGGAAAGACAGTAAGCGATGATAGCAGATCCCTTTAAGGTCCTCGGCATCGAGCCCGATGCCACCGATGCGCAGGTGAAAAAAGCATATCGAGATCTGAGCAAGCAGTGGCATCCGGACGCCAACCCCAACAATGAGAAGGCTGCGGAGGAGAAGTTCAAGGAAATCCAGGAGGCCTACCGTCAGATCGTGGATGCCCGCGAGCGGGGGACCAGCCCTTACGGCCCGTCCCAGTCCTACGGCTCAGCCGGGCCCTATCAGCCCTACGGTGCCGGCCCCTACGGGCAGCCTTACAGCACCGGTCCCTATGGACAGCCGTACGGATCGCAGAACAACGGCAGCTATCAGGGCAATTATGCGGAATATGGCGCGGGCTATGGCGCATTCAATGACTTCTTCAATCAGTGGCAGTCCTATTCGAACCAGCAGCGGGCCCAGTATGAGTCCGACGAGCCCAATGAAATGAAAGCCGCCCGCAACTATATCAATTCCGGGTACTTTATGGAGGCCATGAACGCTCTGGGCCAGATGCCCAGGGAGGCCCGCAATGCCCGCTGGTATTACTACGCGGCGCAGGCTCAGCTTGGATTGGGCAACAACGTTAATGCCATGGAGTACGCCAAGAGGGCGACAGACATGGATCCGGGCAACCCGGAGTACAGCATGTTCCTGCAGAGGATGCAGAACGGCGGCACCAGGTACCAGCAGCGCCAGAGCCAGAATTACGGAACCTTTGGGCAGAGCAGCTCACAGTGGTGCATGACCTTGTGCCTTCTGAATCTCTTTTGCAACGCCTGCGGCGGAACCGGAATTTTCTGCTGCTGACAGGCGCATGAACAAAAAAGCCGTGCAAGGCGGCGAGGGAGGAAAAGAATGGCAACATTGGATGCAAAGAAGGTCGCAACCGCGATCCTGGCACCGGCGGCCCTGGTGGCCGGTATGGTGGTCGGCGTGAAAGTCGCGGTCATGAGAAAGCAGGCGGTCGATCTCAAGGTCAGGGATGCGGCGCTTGCGGAGGAAGGCGTCATCCCGGAGGATGGCGCAGTCCCGGAGGATGCCTTTGAGAAGGAGGATCTGGAGACGACCGGCTGAAAAGAGAGCCGGGGAATAGAGTAAAAATGAAGGACGGTCCTTTTTGAGAAAGAGGGACGGTCCTTTTTTTTTCAAAAATCGCAGATTTTTGATAAAATAGGACCGTCCCTCTTTCTCAAAAAGGACCGCCCTCTTTCTAAAAAAAGCCGTCCTTCTCTCTTTTTTACTGGAGGAGGCTGAAGATGATCATCCCCACCATGGCGACGATAAAGAGGATCATGGCAGGATTGACAAAAGCGGTCCTGAGTCCTGCCCGGAAGGGAAGTTCCTTCTCCCGGCGGACGAAGATGAGCCGGTCCAGGCCGGAGAAGAGGAAGACGCCGCCCACAGCCGCGATTCCCAGCACGATGAGCACGTAGGCCATGAAAATCAGGATGCCGGCCGGGATATTGGTCAGGCTCAGGGCCTCTCCGAAGGACAGGCTCCCGATGGTCCGGGTGGCGAGCTCCATGGAGATGATGCCACCGTTCAGGTTGATCAGCATGTGGAGCAGAATGGTGTATCGGACCTTGCCCGTGCGAAGGTAGACGTAGGCCAGGCAGAAGCCGATCAGGGTGGCATAGAAGAACTGGTTCAGGTTGCCGTGGAAGAGTCCGAAGAGGAGGCCGGACAGGAGTACCGCCAGCTTTTCCCCGTAGACCCGGGTCCGGTCGATGAGGAGCTTCCGGAAGATCAGCTCCTCAAAGAGGGGCGCCAGGATGACCAGGAAGAGGATCCTCGGGAGGAGGGCCCCCGTCAGGGGCAGGACCTCGAGCACGTTGCCCTGTCCTTCGCCGGTATGCCGCCGGAGGATGTTCACCACCAGGATGCCGATAAGGTTGCCGCTGTACATCATGAAGAAGCAGACGAAGACCGCCTTGGCCAGGAGGCCCGGCGCAAGAGGGGCCTTCTCCGGTGCCGATTTGGGAATCATCCGGAAGATGAGGAGGCTGGCCGGCACGCCGAACAGGTAGAGGGGCACCATATTGGTGATCCAGAAGCTCCAGTCAGGATCGATGGCCAGGCCCGACTCGCCCAGGTAGCCCATGAGCATGCCGCTGAGGATCTGGGCAATACTGCCTACAGCGAAAAATGCGAACAGGGCAAGGGCGCAGCCCGCGAAGGCTGAACCGGCGGTCTTCTTCTCTTCGGCGGTCGGCATTTCCAGGGGTGGAAGGACAGGGCGGGAGACCGGCTCCAGAAGCCTTGGCGTGACCACGAAGAAGGCGGTGCCGAGGAGAATGTTGACAAAGGAGGCTCCTATAAGGCCCAGGGCCTCATGACCTTTGAGGGTCAGGATGACGATGCAGAGCACGTCCGGCAGGAGACCGAAATAGAGGAAGAAGATCTGGACCAGCTGTTTGACCATCTTGCCCGCGTCCACCGGCACCGACAGGTCTATAAAGGTGCCGATGATGGTGGAGAAGAAGTCGATGGTGACGAGGAAGGCCAGGCTGCCCAGGACCGTCAGCGGGTTCGTGAACAGGAGGATGCCTGCCGCGAAGAGGCCCGGGACCAGGTCCAGGAGGCAGTTCGCACCGCCGCCCAGGAGGGAATAGAAAACCTTGGCGGACGCGCTCTCGGGGATGGAGCGGAAGAAGTCCATCCTGGTATCCTCCGCCAGGGGATTTCCCAGGGAGCGGAAGAAGACCATGGCGCCGAGGACGTAGGTGACCGGCGCGAAGGTCCGGGACTCCGCGATAAAGCGGACGACAGCCGCTGTGCCGGCCCCGGCGGCCAGGTAGAACCAGGACGTATTGGTGAAGAAATGGAGCTGGGCGAACCGCCAGCGGTTATACATGGCCTTATAGAAGAAAACATTGGCGCCGGTGCCACTCCGGAAGCCGTCCCGCACAACGTCGGCCTTCTTCTTCTTTTTGGAGAGGCCTGTGACCGCGATGCCGCCGTGCTCCTCGGCCTTCTGCCGCATGGCTGCAAGCTCCGCAGACTTGGAGGCCGCGTCCTCGTAGAAGTCCGCAGGGATTCGCCTGCTGAGGACCGTGAGGAGGACGACCGCAAGGACTGAGAGGGCGATCATGGCAAAGGCGGCTAGGTAATTGTTTTCATTTGCGTAGCAGGGAATGGCCTTGACCCAGCCCCAGATGGGGACCAGGCGGGAGGCAGGGCCCGCGAAGAAGGCGGCGGCTGCCTCCGGGAGCGGAAGGCCGGAGCTCTGTTTGAAGAGGAAAAAGCCCACGGCCGCCAGTGCCAGGATTCCGTAAATGATCTTGTCCAGGTACTTTCTCACCCCGGCGCTGACCGAGGAGAGGAGGTAGAGAAGCTCGGAGAGGGCCGTGCCCTCGAGCATGGCGATGAGCCAGGCCAGGAAGGCGAGGCCCACGGTCATCGGCGCAAGCCCAAGGTTGGTCAGGTTGGGCATCTGAATGACCGCCATGTAGATGGTGAAGGCCAGGAGGGTGCCCATCTGGATGGCCAGCCGGAAGAAAAGCACGGCCTGTGGCGTCAGGGGAGAGCCGAAGAGAAGGACGGTGTCCGCCGGGAGAAAAATCTTCGACCCGTTCTCGGGCGCCGTCATGGCCTTGTAGACGAAGAAGATCAGCACGGCGGCTCCGAAGACCAGCTCAAAGATCGCACTGCTCTCGATGGGGAAGAGAGGCTCTTCTTCATAGAAACCTTCTTCCTCTTCGAAATAAGGCGCCAGGTCTTCCGCTGTGAGATTATCCGGCAGCGGTTCTTCCTCAAATTCTTCGATATCCTCCGGGACCACCTCGATGTGGGACTCCTCCGCATCCTCGGCGATGGTGGCCGCCATGAAGCCGATCAGCCCGCCCATCAGGCCGCAGGCGAGGATGAAAATGAGGACCCAGGTCTTGAGCATCTTCCTGACCTGGTTGATAAAGGAGTGAAAAGCGTAATATCCCAAGAGTCTCATTTTCCGCGCCTCCTGAAAATGCCCGCAAAGCCCTTCTTTTCGGGCGGCGTTTCCTCCTCGGGCTTCTCCGCGGCAGCCGTCATGGCCTCCGCGTCGATTCCTTCGGTCACGTCAAAGAAATACTCCTCCAGCGTCCGGCCCTGGGCAGCCAGGTCCCCGTGCATGACGTTGGCCCGCAGGAGACCCTTCTGGAGAATGAGGGTCTCGTCCCAGAGCATGTCCACGCTGTCGATGATGTGGGTGCTGATGAGGAGGGTCTTGCCGGCGGTCCTCATTTCCTCGATGCAGGTGCGGACCTCCTTGATGGCGTGGGGGTCCAGACCGATCATGGGCTCGTCCAGCAGCAGCAGCCGGGGCTCGGGCAGCAGACCCAGACAGATGTTCAGCTTCTGCTGCATGCCCTTGGAAAGCTCGTCGCCGAACTTTTTCCGCTTGTCGCTGAGCTCAAACCGCTCCAGCAGGGCGTCGATCCGGGGCTTGTAGTCTGTGAGACGGTAGGCCCGGGCCAGAAACTCCAGGTGCTCGGAAACCGTCAGATTGGGGTAGAGCGACGGCATCTCCGGAATATAGCCCAGCACCCGCCGGGCCTGGGAGGTTTTGTTCTCCTGCCCGTCCACAACGATGCGGCCGTCATAGCGGAGAAAGCCGATGATGGATTTCATAATGGTGCTCTTGCCGGCGCCGTTGGGCCCCAGCAGTACAGTGACGCTGCCCGGATCCAGGTGAAAGCTCACGTCGTTGCAGGCCAGCACCTTGCCGTATTTCTTTGTCACATGGGATACGTCAAGCATGATCGTATACGTCCTTTCCCGTGTCGATTTTTGACTAACATGGAATTATACACGCATGCCCGGCAATACGCAATGAAAAAAGGTGGATTTTTCTGCCCGGATGGGTTATCCTGTAAAAAAACCGAAAGGCGGCGGAATACATGGACTTTCGAACGTATCTGAAAGAGCACACCGTGGTGCTGGACGGCGCTATGGGCAGCCTGCTGCTGTCCCGGGGCCTTAAAAGCGGGGAGCGGGGCGAGCGATGGAATCTCACCCACCCGGAGGACATCACCGCCGTCCACCGGTCCTACTATGACGCCGGCAGCAACGTGGTCATCACCAACACCTTCGGCGCCTCCCGGACGCATTTTTCCCCGGAAGAGCTGGCGGAGATCATCCCGGCGGCGGTGGCCAACGCCCGGGCCGCCGCGGCGGAGAGTCCGGCGCCTCAGGAGAAATTTGTGGCGCTGGACATCGGCCCCACCGGCGAACTGATGGAACCCTACGGGGATCTGTCGGAAGAGGAGGCGGAGGAGATTTTCTCCGAGATCGTGGAGCTGGGAACCAAA
>CACXEL010000133.1 GCA_902766655.1 uncultured Lachnospiraceae bacterium
TCAAGGTCGCCATGGCCATGTCCATCCTCAAGACCATCTCCGGCATGGGCCAGCTCAGCGAGATGTATTCCATCGCCTTTGACGAGGACATCTGCATCATCGGGCACTCCGGCTCCGGCGACGCGGACATCTCCAAGGCCCACAAGCCCACCATGAAGATCGTCCCAGTCTTCCACGGCAAGACCGGCGGCGGCTACCTGACTCAGTTCTATCCCTACACAGGCCCGATCACCTATCTGGGCATCACCCAGGACGGCGACGGCCGCTTCAAGTTCGTGGTCGCCGAGGGCATCAACGAAGAGGGCAAGATCCTCCGCTTCGGTGACACCAACATGAGAATGCGCTTCACCTGCGGCGCGAGAGAGTTTGTCAACCGCTGGAGCGAGGCCGGCCCGACCCACCACATGGCGGCCGCTGCCGGCAGACATATCGACACCATCCTGAAGGTCGCCAAGATCCTGAACGTACCGGTGGATATTGTCGCAAGGTAAGCCGGGAAGAGAAAAACTTTACGATGAACAGGGAGGGTCCTCATTTCTCAGAAATCGGGAGATTTTTGAGAAATGAGGACCCTCCCTGTTCATCGTAAAGCCGGTCTCTTTCCTGCTTTGAGGATTGAAAAATGCTGAATTTTCAGTATACTTATAGAAGGAGATTGTTTCCTCCCAATCATGCGTGCGTTCATTTTCGGACGCAGCAGGCAAAACAAGTAAAGGAGAAGCGTCAATGGTCTGGAAAAATTTTGATTCTTTGGATGCTTATAAAAAGCTCGGGGAGCTTGCCCCGGTGGACGTCAAGACGGCTATGGCCGGCGAGAACGGAGCGAAGCGCGTGGCGGAGTACCAGGTGCCCATGTCGAACGGCATGGTCTACAGCTACGCTGCCAAGCAGGTGGACGACGAGCTTCTGGCCGCCCTCCAGGGGCTGGCTGACGAGGCCGAGCTGACTGAAAAATATGCCGCCCTCTATAACGGCGAAGTCATCAACACGGGCGAGAAGAGACTGGTCCTTCACCAGCTCTGCCGTGGCCAGCTTGGCAATGACGTCATCAAGGACGGCGTCAACAAGAGAGAATTCTATGTTGCCCAGCAGAACCGCATCGCCGAGTTCGCCGGCAAGGTCCACAGAGGCGAGATCGTCAACGAGAACGGCGAGAAGTACACCACCGTTGTCCAGATCGGCATCGGCGGCAGCGACCTTGGTCCCCGCGCCCTGTATCTCAGCCTTGAGAACTGGGCCCGCGCCAACGGCACCCTCAAGATGGAAGCCCGCTTCATCAGCAACGTTGATCCGGACGATGCCTCCGCGGTCCTCGCGACGGTCGACATTGCCCACGCCATCTTCATCGTGGTCTCCAAGTCCGGCACCACCCTCGAGACCCTGACCAACGAGACCTTCGTGAAGAACGCCATCAAGGAAGCCGGCTGCGATCCGTCCAAGCACATGGCGGCTGTCACCAGCGAGACCTCCCCGCTGGCCGGCAATCCGGAGTACCTGGATTCCTTCTACATGGACGACTATATCGGCGGCCGTTATTCCTCCTCCTCCGCGGTAGGCGGCGCTGTCCTCTCCCTGGCCTTCGGACCGGAAGTCTTCGCCCGTTTCCTGGACGGCGCGGCAGCTGAGGACGCCCTGGCGAAAAATGCAGACATCAAAAAGAACCCCGCCATGCTGGATGCCCTGATCGGCGTCTACGAGCGCAACTTCCTCGGCTACGGCATGACCGCCATCCTGCCCTACTCCCAGGCCCTGAGCCGCTTCCCGGCCCACCTTCAGCAGGCCGACATGGAGTCCAACGGCAAGAGCGTGAACCGCTACGGCGAGCCGGTGAACTATGTGACCGGTCCGGTCATCTTCGGCGAGCCCGGCACCAACGGCCAGCACTCCTTCTACCAGCTCCTCCACCAGGGCACCAACATCGTGCCGCTCCAGTTCGTCGGCTTCAGGAAGAACCAGATGAACAACGACCTGGATATCCAGGGCAGCACCAGCCAGCAGAAGCTCTCCGCCAACGTGGCTGCCCAGATCATGGCCTTCGCCTGCGGCAAGGACGACGAGAACAGCAACAAGTACTTCGCCGGCGAGCGTCCGTCCAGCATCATTATCGGAAAGCAGCTGACGCCCGAGGCGCTCGGCGCGCTCCTCGCGCACTTCGAGAACAAGGTGATGTTCCAGGGCTTTATCTGGAACCTCAACAGCTTCGACCAGGAGGGCGTCCAGTTGGGCAAGCTCCTCGCCAAGCGCGTGCTGGCGCACGAGACGGACGGCGCGCTCAGAGCCTTCGCGGATATTTTTGAGATCTGATGAGTCAGTGGGGACGGTTCTGTTTGACTCACTGCGTCTGCAGTGAGTCAAACAGAACCGTCCCCATCTGACTCGTTCGGACTGCTGATTTCAAACCTCAATGAGTCATAAATGAACCGTTCCCGGTTACCCGCACCTTTCA
>CACXEL010000134.1 GCA_902766655.1 uncultured Lachnospiraceae bacterium
GCATTTTTTTGTGCAGAAATCCATCATCTTCGCATGTCCTGAAAAGCTGATTAGCAGTTCTTTAGCACTTTTTCTAACGCCGTTAGCCGGACTGGTGCTTTGCCTGCCTCCAGTAAATCCTCGAAATACCTATCCCCGGGCATCATCGGTGGGAGAGTGCTCTGCTCAGGACCTGCCTCATCATGGGAACAAAAAAGACCTGTCGGACCCTTCATGACTCTCATCATGCACGTGCCCGGCAGGCCTTTTTCATCCCGCTATGTACTTTTTGTTATCACCTCCACCGAAAATGCCTTCTTTTTCCGCGGAGGATGGTCCTCAGGGTCCTCGTCACAGGCTCCCGGCCAGCGCTTTGAGGAGCTTCATGAGCTCCGGGTTCGCCATGACCTTTTTCAGGAGCTCCGGGTCCGGTTCCTCCCCGCCCTGGGCATCTCCTGTCTTCGTGTCGGTCTCAGATCCGGTGCCCGAGTAGAACTGCTGCTCAAAGAGCGACGCGTTCCTCTTCCTGTCCGCATCGATGATGTGGGAATACTGGTCCGTGACCATCTTGGCCTGGGAATGGCCGGAGTCTCCCTGGACTGCCTTGATGTCACCGCCGTTCAGCTTCAGCTTGTAGGTGATGCTGGTGTGGCGGATGCTGTGGAAGACGACGGGAGGCAGGTCATTCTCGCTGATCAGCTTCCGGAAGGCGTGGTTGATGGTGGTATTCTCGACCGGCATACCGAAGGGGCCGGCGATCACCAGGTTGTAGTCCTGGTACTCGCTTCCGAGGGCGGTCTTCATTTCCTCCTGCCTGGTCTTCCAGCTGATCAGCATCTCCGCCACCGACCTGGGAAGAAAGACCCGGCGGACGCTGCTGATGGTCTTGGGCTTCTTCAGGACGAGGACCGTGCTCTGCCGGTGGCTCATGGCCGGGAACTCCATGACAACATCCTTCCCGTCCAGCTCCTTGAAGGCGGTCTTGCTGATGCGCTGGAGCTCCTTGTTCACCTGGATGTGGGCGTCACCCCGGGCGATGCTCTGCGGAGAGACGTCAACGCAGTCCCAGGTCAGCCCCAGCAGCTCGCCGATCCGGAGGGTGCAGGCAAATGCTAGGTTGAGGCACAACCTCAGCCGCTCGTCATCGCAGATGCTGATGGCATGGAAGAGGGTCTCCGCGTCCCAGATGTCCCGCGTCTTCTGCTGGCGCTTCGGGAGTGTGGCGTTGATGCAGGGGTTGCGGTACATGAGCTCCCATTTGACCGCCTGCGCGAAGCAGTTGCGGAGGAGCTTATGTACGTCGCGGACCGTATTAGGCGTCACGAGCTCCCCGGTCCTGATCGTCTTCCAGCCGAAAGCGGAGCGGGGAACAGCCTCCGTCTGGAGGAGGGTCTGATAGTACTTCTCCAGGACCCGGGTCGTGAGATCCGTGAGCCTGACCCCGCCGATGAAGGGCCGGACATAGTTGTCGATCAGGCGGGTGTTGCTCTGGTATGTAGACAGTGCCCAGGTATTCTTTCCGTACAGGGCTATATATTCGGTCAGGAGGTCGTCCACGGTGGTGCACTGGGGGACCACAAAATCACCCATTTCCCGCTTGTATTCCACCTCGGCCTTGCGCTTCTTGGCCTCCTCGATGGTAGGGAAGCTCTCCCATTTCTGCTTTCTCTCGTTGTCGCTGTTCGTGTAGAGATAGACGACACAGTATCTCTTGCCCCTTTTCACTATTGACGCCATTATGTATCCTCCTTCACACCTGCGTTTCCATCCAGCTGTCAAATGCCTCCCTCGGCAGAAGTTTCATCCGCCCGGTCTGGGTGGTCTCGATCCTGCCTTCGCGGATCCATTTATAGATCATGCCGACGGACAGGTCATATTTTTCGGCAGCCTGCCTGACGGTATAGCCTTCCGGATATGACTCATTAACGTCTCTCTGCCTGGGCCCGGCCTGCGGGGCCTTCCTCCTGGTGTAGCGGTCCTGCCCGGCATACCATTTCTCGAAGCTCTCCCTGGTGATCCGCTTCCAGCCGCCGACCTCGATGACCTCCAGCACGCCTCCTGCCTTTTTTGAGCGGAGGAGAGCGTAGACCCTGTTCCTGGAGACTCCGAGCATGCGTGCCATCTCCGGAATAGTGATCGAGGCCTCCTCCACGGCTGCATCTCTTTCCTTGTCCTCCCTGTCCCGGAAATGCGACTGTGACCTGTACCATTTGTCGAACGCCTTCTTCGGCACCCGCATCCAGTAGTCGACGGTGATGATCGGGAAGTCCTCCTTTTTGATAAGCTCATAGGCGTAGGACTCGCTGATCCCGAGGATCCTGCCGATGTCCGCGGCCGAGTAGGACGATGCCTTGAGCTTTGCGCCCGGAGGCCGGCCTCCGACAATGTGGTACTTCACCTGGTTGTCATACCAGAGGTCGAAGCTCTGGATGTCCATCCTGGTCCTGCCGGAGATCTGGACAGTCTTGAATAAACGCTTGTTGATCAGCCAGTAGGACTCCGTCTTGCCGAGGCCGAGCATGTCTGCCATTTCCCGCACCGACATGGTCGTCCTGTCAGAGCGGGCTTCCTTCTGCTTTGCCAGGAGGTCCAGGACGCCGGGAGCGATCTTGTTGTCATCCTTCATGTATGTACTCCTTTCCTATAAAGATTTAGCCAGGTCAACAGACCTGGCTAAAGGATAATCGGTTTCCGGGCCAATTGTTAGGATGTCGCGGTACTGTTTTGGGGGAAATGATAACCTTGACAGCGGCTTCCCAGATTGGTCTGGAACTCCAGGGTAGCCGGTCCACGATGCCTGATCTGCCGGGAAATTCTCTCTGCCTCTGGACCATGGTCACTGAAGCAGCTGTCCCGTGAGATCTTTCCAGGTCAGGACGTCTCTCCTCTTTGACAAGACCTTTGATGAGGCAGGCTCTGGCTCCCTGACCGGGACAAGACCTTTGATGCGGTAGGATAAGGCTCCCTGACCGGGTCAGGAAACACTGTCGAGCCATTCGTCGAAGCTCTTCTTGGAGATCCGCCATTTTCCCCGGCCGATCTGGAATGCATGGAAACATTTCCTGCGGATCAGCCGGTAAACGCTCGGCCTGCTGATATTCAGGATGAGCTGGATCTCTTCCACGGTGTAGCACCTCTTTTCAGGGGCCGGCATTGGGTTCCCGATGTCCTGATCAAAGCTCTCTTCCATGATCATATTTGCTTCTGCCATATGTATGCCCTCCATTCATTGAAATCCGTTGTGTCCGCGTTCGAAGCAGCTTCTCCGCGGAATCTCATAAATACTCTGATATATCCACCTTGCTGTCTGGTCGAGGGGGCGCCCTGACCGGACAACTCCTTCATTATTTTATTGTGCGAAGCTGCGGACAGAGCCACAGCTCCATCACGGCGCCTCCTCCGTCTCCGGGATATACATTCCCAGGCTCACCTTGATGTAGTCGTCTGCCTCGACCATTTGCTCCTTTGTGAGCTTCCCGATATAGGAAATGACCCGCGACTTGTCAATCGTCTTGATCTGCTCGAACTCCACCATCGAGGGGGCAGCGAGCGCCCTGTTGTCCCGGATCAGGAAATGCGTCGGCTGGTCCAGCTTTTTGAGCTGGGTCGTCATCGGAGCTATGATCAGTGTGTTGCTGAAGTAATTTCCATCGTTGTTCTGCAGGAGCAGGACCGGCCGGCGGCCTCCCTGCTCAGACCCCTTGAACGGATTCAGATCTGCCATGTAAATGTCTCCCCGGCGAAAATGCCAGTCAGGTCTCAGTTTTCTCTCTCTCATCTGGAGCCCTCCTTCGCTCTTCTATGTACGGCGGCGCAATGCCGTCATTTTTTTGGTAAGTAACGGCAGGCCGCAGATGCAGCCTGCCCTGGTTATCTTCAGAGCGGGGCAGAGCAGTGGTCCCTTTAGGGAGATCCCACTTCAGCTTGTCGCTGAATATGATTCCAGCACTGGGCCGCTGCCTGCGAGTGATCCCGCCGCACCGACCTTTTACTGCTTTTCTGCTCCGCTCATTAGTAACGAATATGATCTTTCCGAATTTGCCCCCGGCGCCCCCGGAAATGCGGGAATACATTCAGACGTCCGGCAGCTTACCGGATCCATGGGAATCTGACCCCTCCGTGGTTCTCACCGAGCCGTCAAAAGACGGAAGTCTCATTGTCCTGTGACGCGTCAAAGCTATGCGGGGAGCTGTCCCGCACTTATCACCGGCCTACCGCTTGCTGCCGCAATGGAAGGTCTTCGCGTTCGCCGTGAATGTGGCTCGGCGTCACAGGGGGTGTGTCTGAAGAATGCGTATGAGATTGCCAAGGTCCAAACTCAGGCATTGGCCTGTCCGGCCGTTGCATTATAATTTTACCTGAGAAGAGGAGGTCCAACGAGCAGGCGGGACCCTACAATACGGTAGGGTATTTCCAGTCAAAATTAGCCGGGCACTCTTTGTCCGTTCATAAAAAATCCAGACCTATCAGGTCTGGATAGAAGATACCTGGTATAAAATAAGGATGTCACTTCGGCAAGTTTGCTCAAATAACATCCTTTTCGCATTCAACATTTACTTCCTAACAAATCTTTGCTTCGGACTTTTAGGCTTTTCCGGAATAGTCAGCCTCACTAATCCTTTCTCAATCAATGGATTAATATAGGTCTGCATCACATAGCTGATTGTCCCGATACCAAGGTGCTCTGCAATTTCATTTCTGCTCCTGGGGAGTTTCAGGAAATTTAATAGCTCCTCTTCTTTATCCGTCATCTCCCTAAAACTTGTGTTGTCCCGAGCGTTTTCTCTCTTATAAAGAATAACCGTGAATGTTCCCCTTTCATCAGAGAATACTGGAGCTTCCAGATTAAATTCCTTCATAGAACGCCGGATGGTAGGTATTCCGGAATATCTGTTCTCTGTCAACCCCATAACCTCGAGCGCCGTTACAAGCACTGGATTTCTGGTATCCGGCTGCATTTTCCCCAATTGATCAACCCTTAATCTTCCGTATATTCCTCCCGGATTACGGATTGCAATTCGATCAGGGTACATTAGGATCTGTATGGGCATACCTTCTGTATGTATACTGTAATCTCTATGAACCAGTGTATTAAGCAATGCTTCGTTGATTATCTTTTGGATGTCCTGAGGATTGTATACTCCACATTCATTATAATTGTTCTTCTCGTCGACTCCGAAGACAATAGTTCCACTGTCATCCAGGTTAGAAAATCCGGAAAGTGTATTATACAGTTTTTTAGGACATCCTTGCTCTGCAACTTTTATCTCCAACACCTGTATCTCGCATTTATCAGCCTGTATTCCGTTCAGTTTCTCCAGCAATTCTTCTCTCGTCGTTTTAGCTTTCCTCCCACTTACTTCAGATTCTACCGGCATTAAATTGAGTTGTTAACAAACATTCTTTAGTTCTTGAGTTCTCATTTGAGTTCTTAAGTAGTTTTCTTTAGTTCTTCACTTCTTGATTTCACTTGTCCTGCAATTCAATCTTATTTCTATAAGTATTCACTTTCATGAGGAACCAGAATCATAAGTTTAACCGACATATCCCTACACTCTTAAGTAACTTCAAATTCCTCTTCTTCAGCATTGCCTTCCATTTTTTTATCTCTA
>CACXEL010000135.1 GCA_902766655.1 uncultured Lachnospiraceae bacterium
CTCAGCGTGGTGCCGAAGTCCTCCGGCCGGACCTCCAGATCGTCCAGAGAGACGACGCACAGGGGATAACCCTCGGATTGGACCCGGATCGTCCGTTCCCCGTTGGGGGCGACGGCGGCGACCGTGTCCACACTGACGGCACCGGCCAGAACCCGGCCAAGCTGGTGATCCGTGTGATTGCCGCCCAGCTCGGTGCGTCCGGGAGCGGAGAAAAGGAAGCGCGCAGGGCGTCCGAAGCATTGTTGAAACTGCATCTTGGTGTTTTCGTACATGGAATTATCCTCCGGATTATACGAAGAGTCAAATTGAGGATACCATAAAACGCCCTTTCGGTCAACGGAGAAAACAGGCTCGGCCCCGGAAGCCCCGTGGACAAGAAATAGCCTGCGGGATCCTTACCCTCGAGATTGACGAACGAGAGGAGCTCTGCTATAATACCATAGATAAAATGGCGTATTATCGGAAAAGATCCGATCGGAGGCGAGAACATGAGAAAGAAGAAAAACAAGAAATGGGCAAAATTCGCGCTGGCCCTTGGCGTCGTCCTGATGGTCGTGCTGCTGATCCTGGCGCTTCTGGATAAGCCGCAGGCCCAAAGAAAAGAGGACATTCTGGAGCGCGCGGCCCGGCTGGAGCTGGAGCGGGACAATCTGATCTCCAAGCGGGACTCGCTGCAGCAGGAATATTTGCGGCAGAAGAATCACCCGGCGACGGAGCATGTGCTCTTCTTGGATCTGGACTCGCAGCTCTATACGGACGCGTATCCGATCATGGAGAGCGCGCATGTGACCGGGTCTCTGGGCCTTTCCGAGAGCAATTTTCCCGGCGATCCGGGCAAGATCACCCGAGAGGAATTTGATGAGCTGCTGGAGCACGGATGGGATTATTGCCTGGTCTGCGGCAACGGAGAAGACTTTACCGCCTGGGACAGCGAAATGACCCGGCTGCTGGAGAACGCGGGGCTTTCCAAACCGAAGACCGTGTTTTTCGAAAAGGACGAGTTCGATATCTCTCTGGAAGAGGATATCCTCCGCTGCGGCTATGGGATCGTGGTCCACCACGGCGAAGGACGGTTGAGCCTTCTCGGCAAGGATTCCGCCGATGAGCTCTGGCTCACCGGCGCCCAGTTCTGGAACTACGAGGGCGTCAAGATCGATATCCAGGAGCTGGTTCGCTTCAAGGGCGACAAGACCTTTACAGTCCGCTTTTATGGAGGCTACGAGAAGTTCAGCCGGACGGCCTTTCCCAATATGCTGGACTATGTGTCCACGTATTTGAGCGACGGGAGTCTGACCATCACGGGATATGACCAGGCCAGGGAGATCCACAACCCTGCTGTCGTCGGAGAGGGCATGACAGAGGAAGAGTGGGATAAGCAAAGGACGGAGATGGATGAACAGATCCAGGCGCTCAACGAGCAGATCCAGGCGATCTATGACGAATGGAACGACAAAAAATGATTGCGTTCACCGTTAAGCTTGCGGATATCCCGATCGGCATCCGAGTGTTTTCCCCTTCGACCCAGAGCCTGATGCGGGGGTATTACTCAGAAGAACAGCCTGTTTTCACCGTAACGGTCACCAAGGACGATCTGATCCAGGAGAGGGAATTCGAACGGCAGGCCCGGGCTGTGGAAGGGCTGCCGATCCTGAAGGACAGCCTGGCGCGTCTGGAAAGACTGGCGCTTCACCGGAAGCTGGCCGAGGAGCTGATTTATCAGGATGTGCTGTTGTTTCACGGCTCAGTGATCGCTGTCGACGGGGAGGCCTATCTCTTTGCCGCCAAAAGCGGGACCGGAAAAAGCACCCACAGCCGTCTCTGGCGGGAAGCCTTCGGAGACCGCGCCGTGATGATCAATGACGACAAGCCGTTTCTGCGAATCGGCGAGGACGGTGTCCTGGCCTACGGCACACCCTGGAACGGCAAGCATCACCTGGGATGCAACAGTTCCGCTCCGTTGAAAACTTTTTGCGTTCTGACGAGGGACTCCAGCAATCACATCGAGCCGATCTCACCGGAGGACGCCTTTTCCAGCGTCTATCGGCAGTGCTTCCACCCGGCGGATGAGAAGGGAATGAAAAAGGTTCTGGACCTTTTGGAGCGCATGAGCAAAACCGTACGTTTTTATCACCTGGGCTGCAATATGGACCCCGAGGCATCTCTGGTTTCCTATCGGGGAATGCAGGAGGAGCAATAACATGAAGCTGAAAACC
>CACXEL010000136.1 GCA_902766655.1 uncultured Lachnospiraceae bacterium
CAGCGGATTGACAGTGCAGCGGCGGGTGGATGTGGCGGCTCGCTCCGCCATGCAGGTGAAGCAGCGCAGGCAGCGGACGATGTCCTCCTCCTGGTTGGCCATGACTTTGTTGGGCAGGAAGGGGTCTGCCAGGAGCGCGCGGCCCATGTAGACCACGTCCGCCTTGCCGGAGGCGATGATCTCCTCCATCTGGGCGGGGTCGTTCAGGCCGCCGATGGTCGCCACCGGCTTACTGACGTTCTTCTTAATCTCGGCTGCCAGGAAAACGTTCCTGCCATGCTCGGTGAACATGGAGGGATGTGTGATTCCGAAAGTCTTCTGATAAGTACCCGCAGAAACATGAATCAGGTCCACGTAGGGCTCGATCATCTTTGCGATCCTCACACCCTCCTCGATGTCGTATCCGCCCTCCACGAACTCAGCTCCGCTCATGCGGAATTCCAGCGGGAAGAAGGGCCCCACCTCCTCGCGGACCGCCTTCAGCACTTCGATGGCCAGGCGGCAGCGGTTCTCCAGGCTTCCGCCATACTCATCCGTGCGGTGGTTGAAGAGCGGGGAGAGGAACTGGTTGATGAGCCAGCCATGCCCGCCATGGATCATGAGGAGCTCGAAGCCTGCGCGTTTGGCCAGGCCGGCCACATGGGCGTAGGCATGGACGATTTCGTCGATCATGTCCTTTGTCAGGGCCCTGACCTGGACACCGTCGTGCCGGACAGTATCCGACGGACCCCACTGATGCATTGACTTCTGCTTGTTCTTGTCGGTCATGTAGGTGCCGGCGAACATGCCGGAATGGGACAGCTCCAGCGAAGGAATGGCGCCATGACGCCGAATGGCGTCCGCCGTGTAGGTCGCGCAGGCCAGGGAATTGAGGATACTCTCATCCAGGTGGTAGGCGTGGGATCCGTCGGTGGCCGGATGGACCATGCACTCGGAAACGGTGACGGCGCCAGCGCCGCCCTTGCCTCTCAGCTCATAGAAGGCTGTGGACTTGGGGCCGATGCAGCCGTCGTTGGCAATGTCGGTACCGCCCATGGGCGCTGAGAACATCCGGTTCCGGAAGGTGGTGCGGCCCAGGGTGATGGGCGAACAGAGATGGGGAAAATGATAATTCATGGCGTCTCCTCCTGATGATTGTCACTGGCAAAGCTTTCTGAAGATATCGGACATCGGGCTGCTTCTCGCTGCAGCCTGCCTGACTGTCCGCTCTGCTGAAAATGATACCATGACCGCCCTTCCGCTTCTGTCCTCATATTGTCGAATATGCGCTTATTTTGTCCTTGGGCGCACTTTGTGACAGTCCAAAAGTCAGAAGGGTATGCATATCGCGCCAGAACTATTTGGCGGTCTCCTATGGAGCAAGACAGGAAATAAAAGGCAGGACCCTTTTGCAGGTCCTGCCTCTATTATTCATGCTCCCTTGTCACTGTCTCACGAACACGCACTCCGTGTCTCCTCTGGAGTCCTTCCAGCGGAGCTTGTCACCCTCCTTCATGATGGCGCCATGGGACGTCTGCTGTTCAGTCATCTTTTCCTTTCCCGAATCATCCAGGACCAGATAGTAGGAGACAGCGTCCTCGTAGCCCAGCATGCCGCCCGCCGGATCGTACTCGCCGTGGATCTGCCAGGTCAGGGTCTTGTCTGCGGAGTCGCCCCAGTTCACAAGGATATCATAGCTTCCGTCGTCATTGGCCGTCACCTCCATGGTCGCACGCTGACTGATTTCGTCCTGCCACGAACCGCTGAGGTCCATCTCACCTGTATAATCACCAAGCAGGTCATCCACCATACTCTCCGCCTCGGTGATGGCGTCCGCTGTCTCTCCGGTCACCTCCGCCAGATGGTCCCCGATATTGGCATCGATGCCCTCCTCATTCATGGCCTCGGCCAATGCCTCGGCCTCCGCCTTGTTAGCCGCCTCCTGGGCCTCCTGCTCGGCCTTCGCGTTGCCGCAGGAAGTCATAAAAACGGCGGATATGACAAGTATCCATGTAAGCAATGTTCTTTTCTTCATAGCTGTTCCTCTTTTCCGAATTTTTTGCCGATGCGTTCCGGATCACGGACCTTTTCCTGCCGATCCCCCGAAAGCACCTGTCGCCGGATTCTCATCGCCTGATCGGCGACCCGTTCATCCCTCACGGAGCCTCCGGGGCATTCTCCGGTCTGGATTTTTTCGTCTGATCGATGCCTCACCCGGTCTTCACGATTTACCAGGGATATTTACCCGTCAAATACCCTTCCAGAAAAGTCTGCGCCAGCGAGTCGGGCCGGATGTTGGCCCGCGCCTCCTCCACCGTGAACCACTGGTAGCTGTCGATCTCCTCATTGGCGTGGACGTCCATGTCCTTGACTGTCACAGTCCAGTTGAGCATGAGGGTATTGGAAGGAGCGAAATAGTGGCTGTGGTTGAACCGGCAGGACGTCACCGTGAGGCCGGTCTCCTCCAGGACCTCCCGCGCCACAGCATGCTCCGCGTCCTCTCCCTTGTTGATGTAGCCGGCCACCAGAATGCAGGTGTCCCGGCCGTACTGGCGGATCAGCAGGATATGGTCCCTGGCTTCATTCTGCACGATCATGCTGACCGCCGTGTTGAAGACAGGAAAACGGAAATCCCCGCAGGACGGGCAGTAAGGAATCTCTTTGCCCTCCGACGCCAGGTATTTCATCTCAAGCTTCGTCCCGCACTGCATGCAGTGCTTCATCTCAAGCGCCATATTTCCTCCTTCCGTGTCCCGTTCGGGTCCACCTGCGCACATCGACGGCCTGCGGTCACTCAGCGCCGCAGCACGGGATACTCCGCATCATGCCCCGGTGCCAGGTTGCTCCCATTATATAGCATTTTTTGAATTCTGCAAGCACATTGTCCGCACAACTTCCTGCCCGGGCAGCGATTTAATGCTATAATGTTCTTGACCTATCGCCTGAATGAGGAGGATAAAAATGCAGCCATTCGGACAGTTCTATCTGGACAAGGAAAAGGACATCATCGTGGATCTGATGATCGACGGTGACTCTCTCCGCTACGTGCTCCGCACACCCAACCACGCGACCGGGAATCTGATCACCAACCTGGCCAGGCTCTGCGGTCTTCCCCTGGACTATGACGAAAACGGGCTCAAAGTGGTCCGCGGGGAGATTCCCTGCTACATAGACGATCGCAACCGAGCCGTCTATATCCTCAGACTGGGGGACACCAAGGTGGCCAACATCTATCCGGACGGGACCATCGAGCGCAAGGCGGCCATCCCCGCCATCGCCAAGACCCTCATGAGCCAGACCAAGGACTATGGGCTCGGGACCTGGGACACCCTGGTCAAGACCTATATCCCCAGAGACTACAAGTTCCGGACCGACCTCCACACCCACATGAATGCCAATCTGGACCCGGACATCCTGATCGCCCTGGGCATCCATCACCAGATCCGCTACCCGCTCTACTATATCCGCAAGCTCGGTCTCCGATGCACACAGGCCCAGCAGGAGACGCTCGCCAAAAGACGGGCGGAGACGGCCGCCCGCTTTGCGGGTTCCTCGCTCCGGGGCAAGTACCTGACCCGGCGGATAGACGACAACACCTTTCTCAACTTCGCGGATCTCATTTTATCAGACCCGGTCAATGCGGCCTACAATATCCCCCGGATCCGGGCTTCCCTGACTATTCTAAAAGACGGCCAGGCAGTTTTCTCCAACCTCGAGAAGGTCTACCTCTACCGCTATGTTTTCACCAAGGGCCGGCCGGCCGACGATCAGCGGGAGCTCAGGGGCTGCGACGCAGTGCCGGACAAGGATATCGCCGCCGCCCTCCGGCAGATGAACCTGGACAGGGGCAATGCGGCCTACGCCGCCTTCTCCATCTTCCAGGACAAGCTGCTCTGGATCGCCCGGGGCTGCTGCCGCCGGGGCATCCGGTACATGGAAATATCGGACACCGGCCTTGTGAAGCCCGACCAGGCGGCTCTGCTCCTGGGGCAGATCCACGCCGCCATGCCTGCCATCACCCGGGAGACCGGCGTCCTCCTGCGCTTCCTCGCCGCCTTCCGCCGGATCCCCCTGACCATCGTCCGGGACCAGGTGGAGCCCCAGCAGGTAGTCCGGGACCAGGTCC
>CACXEL010000137.1 GCA_902766655.1 uncultured Lachnospiraceae bacterium
CATGTATTTTAACGGCGAGGTCGTCAACAACCCGACCACTAACGGAAATGCAATCAAGGAAAGGAGCGTGAGCGACATTGTCTACATCGGGTATTAAGACGGAGGCGGAAGGCATTCCCGCAGCAGCCGGCAGCGGCCGCTGCATGCGCGGCATGGTCACGCAGGAAATGAAGACAGAACGCGGGCAGGCCGCCAGGACAGGGCTGGGGTGCCTCTCATCCGGCACTGATTCTCACCCAGAGCGTGACCAGGCCGCCAGGACAGGGCTCATCTACCTGCTCATCGCCATCTTCTGCGCCCTCTTCGGGGCAGTTTATGAAGTCTTCAGCCATGGGGTGTTCTCATTTTACATGATCTACGCCTTCGCCCTGCCGCTCGTGGGTGGGGTCCTGCCTTACCTGGTGATGAGCCTGGGCAGGCTCCGGTATCCGCGCGGCCTGAGCCGGTGGCTGGGGCACGCGGGGATCGCGGCCCTGACCGTCGGATGCGTCATGAAGGGCGTGCTCGAGATCTATGGGACGACCAACGCGCTGGTGTGGGGGTATTTCCTGGTGGGGATTCCTATGCTGGTGGCGGCGGGGAGAAGATGAAAATCAGGGACGTTCCTTTTTTGTCATTTTTCGAATTTTTCGAAAAATGACAAAAAAGGAAGGTCCCTGATTTTCATCCCCCGGAGATTTATTGTATAATTTTACATATAAAAATTTAACTTTTTTGAGGAAGGGAGAGCAAGCATGGCAAGATTCTGTCGTTACTGTGGCGCGGAGCTATGGGAAGGTGCTTCCTTCTGCGGCAACTGCGGAAAGGCTGCGCAGAAGGAAGCACCACAGAAGATGGAAATGAACACACCGAAGTTTTGTCGCAAGTGCGGTACTGCTCTGTATCCGGGCGCAAAGTTCTGCAGGAAATGTGGCTCGAAGGTTGGCGCCCCTGCGGACAGCACCCCGAAGGAACCACTCCGTCAGGAAGTGCCACCGCAGGCGGTGCCGCAAAAACAGAGTATACCAAAGCCAAAGGCACCGCTCCGTCAGAAAGTGCGGCCGCAGGCGGCACCGGAGCGGCCTGTCGATGGTCCGGCCCGGGGGACTGTTCCGGACGGCAGGCAGCTTTTCCGGGTGTTTTCCTTGAGCCGGATGGCTGTTTTTCTCCTGATTGGCGTATTCCTGATCAATGCCGGTCCGTCTCTTCTGTGCGCGGTAAAAATGACACTGCAGCAGGCGTTTTTGAGTGACGGCCAGGCAAGGGCATGCGGTCTGCTGGCAAGGGGCCTGGGAGGAGCATTTGTTTACGCCGCCTTCCTGTGTATGTCACCGGAGCGGGTCCCGCTGCCTGAACGGGCCGTAAAGACACTCCTCGGATGCGCGCCGGTATACTTCGCGCTGGCGCTGAACATGTTTGTCAGTTCGAATCTCGTGTCCTCGTGGGCCTTGATACGCATTTTTATCTTTGCGCTGGCGATGTCCCTGGTGATCGTCGCGGCGGCTTTCAGTGCCGCGGCAGACGCAGGCGCCCTGCATGACCGGGGCCTTTTCAAGAACATGCTGCTGATGTTCCGGCATCCGCTTCACAGCTTTCTCTGGCTCATCGCGTTCTGGATGATCACTGTGGTACAGACGGCGGTGACCGTCGGTCTGCTCCGGATCCCGGACAGGGGAACAGTGACGAACGATTATGCGTCCTGGCTGGTAATCAGCGCGGCGGAAACGCTGGTCATTGCTTTCATTTTAAAATCCATGCGCCGGAAAGCGTTAAAGTGGCTTTCGAAGAACAGCAGGCCCTCTTATGAAAAGAACCTGCACTCATCGGGCGCAGCGGCAAAGGAAATTGCCCTGACAGGACGTATTTCCCCGGTGTTTGCCGGTACCGCCCTGGCATTGGTCCTTGTGGGCTTCGCCCTGTCAGTCATCAGACCCGCCATGCCGGAAACAGACTGGGAAGATGAGATCGACGCGGAACTCGGTGCCGATCTGAGGCTGAGCAACTTCATGCTGCTTTCCGGCAGCATTCCGGATGCCCTGGTATATGCTGAGCGGGCATCCGAGAGGGTCGGCTTACTGGAAGCCTACAGCGAAAAGGATGAAGGGACACTCCTGGCATCGGCGGAGAAGACCGGAGATATCCGTACCTGGCGGATGTATCTGGCACTGGCGGGTGCGGAAGGAACCGATGAAGAGGACGGCAAAGATGCTGTCGGCGCGCTGGAGGAAGCCGTGATCGGAGAGCCCATGAATCTGGACCTCAAGGGACTCCTGCTGAGCTGCTATCAGTCAGGGATGGCAGGCAAACTGAGTCCGGTGCAGAAGGACTTCAGGAAAGAGATCGTCAGGGAATATGTTCTTGACGGCGTTTATACCTATTATCTGCCGGAAATACCCGAAAACGACCAGGAGCTGAAAGAAACAGTGGAGGAGCTGAAGGAGAATACGGCTTTTTTGGAGGGATACAGGAATTCCATTTCAGAGCTTGACCAGTTGGCAGCAAAAGGCAGGATGGACACCGGTGATGTCGACAGGTTCATCCGGCGTGCCGAAGAGGCTCCTGACGATCTCAATCTTCAGTATGCTGCCGGCTATGCGGCTGCCGAAAGTGCCTGCGATGATACGAGACACCTTTTTGGCCGGGCTCAGGAACGAATCCTGCGCTTCGTGGAGCTTGTCGGTGAAGACAATGATCCGGAAACCCTGCAGAACGCGCGTCTCTATGCCGCGCAGATGCTGATCAAGGTGAGAGGTTACAGGCAGGCAGCGGATATGCTTGCTGAGATCGATACAGACAGCGTTCCCGGGCTGACGGAGACTGTCAACGCTCTGAAAATGACAGCCCTGAACGGAGTGGAGGATCCTGAGGAGGCCTATGCTTTCTCAAAAGAATTGCTGGAGACCAGTGGTGAGACGCCTCTGCTGCTCTTCAAATACGGGGTGGCGGCCCTGAAGTCGGGCAGGCGGGAGGAAATGATCGACGCCCTGGAAAGGCTGTCAGCTTACATGCTGGATAAAAGCATTACAGGCAAAGAGCTTTATCAGATCGAAACCTGGTTCTATGTCATGTGTACCTATATCACTTCCAATGATAACAGCAGTTACACCGGGTATACCTACGCGTTTTACAGCTCTTTATCCTGGGAAGACAGACAGGCGATGTTCTCACCCTTTGTCCTTCATTATCTGGAAGCCATGGATCAGGGCTATCACCACGATCCGAGAATTGCCGCGGAAGAGCTTGCGGCAGTGTTGGAAGCACGGGCTGACCTGACCTATGCCGCGTATCTGCGGGGCGTGATTGCATTTGCCGCGCATGACTATGAGACGGCGGTGGAATATTACAGCAGGGCTTGCGCGGTCGACCCGGAGAACGCTCCTTTCCTCTTCGGGCTGGCCAATGCCTATGACGGTGTCGGGGATTACCAGAAGGCTTATGACCTGTGCGTCCGGATCCAGGCCTTGATTCCCAAGGTCAATCATGAGGAAGACTGGTACGGCATCGGTTTCCATAACACAGGACTGCTGAACAAGCTGGCTGACAAGCTGAAGGAGGGTTGACTATGTTTACGGGAATCTTATGTGTGACAGCGCTGCTGGCGCTGCTCGCGATGCTTGTTTTCGGTGAAATGAGCTTCTTCACGCTGATCATGCTGGCGATCTCCGTCGGAGGGATCGCACTGAAAATACTCTCCTTGCGCCTTCCTGGAAAAAAGCTGTGGCAGTTTGTGCTGGCGGCTGCCGGCATCGCGGCGGTTTGTGTCGCATTTCTTGTCCCTGGGGCAAAGAAAGTCAAAAACAGCACCTATGACTACGGGAACCGGGTGCTGGATGTAGAGGAGATGATCCTGACGCTGGACGAAAATGCAAACCACGCCCTGGCTGAGCTGGAGGCAGACTACGGGGAGAGCGACCGGACGTTAGGGCTGCATTCCTATCTGAGCATGATGGAGGGGAATCATGCGGAAGCATATGACTGGCTGGACCGCATGTCCGACAGGACATCCAAGGAATACTATGCGCGCCTGGAAACGCTCTATCTGACGGATCCGGAACAGGAAGATACGGAAGCGCTTTACCGTTTGTATAAGGAGGCGCTCCGGAGCCACCCTGACTGGGGTTATATACAGTGCATGACAGGCATTGCGGAATATGAGAAAGGTAATCTGAAGGTGGCCCAATATTATCTGGACAATACCCTGAAGCAGGAGCCTGACAACAGCACTGCCCTGTATTACCTGGGGGCGATCGCCTGCAAGTGGGGCGACTATACCGGAGCGGACGCGTATTTTCGTGCCAGTATAGAGAATGGCGCCTCCGAACAGATGCGGGCCTGGATGACCATGTACATGAATCAGGCAGAGTAGAAGGAGGGAGATGTCATGAACAGGAACAGAAAAATGTTTTGGCGCATGTGCGCCGTAATCCTGACCGCTACCCTTCTGACACAGGAGGTAACGATTACCCAGGCGGCGTCTCAGGACACCG
>CACXEL010000138.1 GCA_902766655.1 uncultured Lachnospiraceae bacterium
ATAGGGCAGGATCTTCTCGTCCAGCGTGTTGACGGTGACGCCCATCCAGTTGCACTCCTCCGGGTCGCCGTAGAATTTCTCCGGGCGTCCGAATGCGGGATCCTGCGCGGCGATCTTCCTCCACAGGTCGAAGGAGCCGCCGGGGCGGATGTCCTTGATGAATTCACAGGTCTTGTCCTGTCCGCCGATGGAGGAGTTTTCCACATTGCTGCCATTTGTGATGAACAGATAATCATTCTCCGAAAGATTAAGGAACTCCTGCTTTCCCGACGAGAGCAATTCTACACACTTTGCCGTCTTGCGGCCGTCCTGAATGTCAAACCACACATCCATAACCTGCGTATTGAAATGAAACTGCGCACCGTGATTCTGCAGGTATTTGACCATCGGCAGGATCATGGACTCATACTGGTTATACTTTGTGAAACGCAGTGCCCGCAGATCCGGCAGACCGTCGATGTGATGGATGAACCGCTGCATATATCGCTTCATTTCCAACGCGCTGTTGCAGTTGTAGAAGGCGAACATCGTCCGCCAATAGGTCCAGAAATTACTACTCAGCACCTCGTCGTCCAGAACATCCGTGATCCGTTTCCCTTCCAGCGCTTCGTCCGGTGTAAAGATCAGTTTGGTCAGCTGCAGCGCGGCTTTGTCGCTCAGGCAGAACTTCCCATCCGTATGCGCATCCTGCCCCTGTTTCTCGGTCACGCGGCAAAGGGAGTAGTTAGGGTCAGCCTTGTTGAGCCAGTAATACTCGTCCAGAACGCTGACGCCCTCGGTCTCGATGGACGGATGGTACGAAACAGATCCCACATAACCTCGAAATGGTTGTCCATCTCCCGTCCGCCGCGCATCACGTAGCCGATCTCGGGATAGTTCCAGCCGTCACATGCTCCGCCGGCGATGGGGATCACGCTCAAAAAAATGGATATTTTCCCCGGGCATCTGTGCATCGCGCACCAGGAAGCAACCCGCCGAGAGCGCCGCCAGGCCGGTGCCGACGAAATAGGCGGATTTATTATCTACACCTTCAGGTTTTTGGGGACGGGCGAAAGCTTCATAGTTACCACTTGAATAATACATACTCATACCTCCTTGATAATCTCGTTAGATTCATTTTGCTGACTTATCCATGACACTTTTCTGTATCTGTTCCATTTTTTTGTCCAGTTGTGCACCAATCATGGCGCACTCCAGCAGCTCTTTATCAATTTCTTCAAGTACTTTGACCGGCAGATCTTTTTTATATCTGATTTTGTGTTCTGAACTCGCCCACCAGTCCATCGCGATCGTCCGAAGCTGCACCTCTACTTTCATCAATCGTTTATGATCATGCAGGAAGATCGGTATCTCTACGATCAGATGCAGGGATCTATATCCATTCGGTTTCGGTTCTTTGATATAATCTTTCCTGCCGATCAATGTGATATCATCCTGTTTCAAAAGCGCATCGGCCAGCATATAAATATCTGAAACAAATGAGCAGATGACCCTGACTCCTGCAATATCATTGATCCCGTTCTCCAGACTCTCTACCGTCAGCGGCAAATCTTTTTTTGATACTTTTTCAATGATACTTTCCGGTCGTTTCAGCCTGGTTTTAATCGTTTCAATCGGATTATGATCATACTGCAGGGAAAGTTCCTCACTAAGCACTTTGAATTTTGCCTCTACTTCCATCATGGCACAGCGGTAATATGCCATCAGCTCACGATAGGGTCCCGCATATGACAGGAATCTGTCTTTCATATCTCCCCTTGCTATTTTTGCAAGGATTAGCTGCTCAATGAATGACGCGTTATCCCACACTGTGAACGTCCCCTCCCTTACAGAAGTGAATTGTCGAAATCCATTGCCTCTTCCAGTCCGCTTCTTCTGTATGCCCGATTTAAGGCTAGATATAATCCCCAAAAGAGAATACCGGCAAGGAAGAGAAGCTTCCAGCTGTGTAAATGTGAAGCATAATCATGACGGATGGTTTTCATTCCACAGCTCCTTTGCCGCAGGCGCCCATTCCTGCGCGTAATGTTCACATTTTTCACAGAGGTGCGTACAGGATTCCGGCTCCATCATATCTGTGCTCTTTGCCCCGGTTGCTTCCACCATCTTCCTGAGCATCTGCGGGTTTTCAAGCATGGGGCAAGGCTGCAGGAGATTCCTGTTGAAAGGCTGTGCCTCCTGATAAGCCCTGAACAAGGGCTGTTTCAGGCAGTCAAGCAGCGGCATGTCATGGATGTTTGCACCGGAATAATGGATAAACACACAAGGTTCCACATCCCCATTGGGATTAATATGGCAATAATACTTTCCACCTGCGATACAACCGCTGACAAATTCCCCATCATTCTGAAAATCCATGCAGAAGATCGGTTTCCCGCCTTCAAACCCACGAATTTCGCGGATCCGGTGATACATATATTTGCGCTGCTCCACGGTAGGAACAAGTTCCATCGTCGTATCCATTCCAACAGGCATAAAATGGAAATACCAGCTGAAGGCAACACCTTTATCAATCAGGAAATCAAGGAATTCGTCACCCGTAACTGCCTCGCAATTGGCTCTTGTGTAGCAGATCGAGGTTCCGTACGCCAGCCCGTTTGATCGGAGGAGGTCCATCGCATCCATGACTTTCCGGAACGTTCCGGCTCCGCGGCGTGCATCCGTAGCCTGTTCATCCCCCTCAATACTCATAGAAAGCACAATGTTTTTGCAGCTTCTCATGTCATCACAAAACTGCTGATCTACAAGCGTCCCGTTTGTAAAGAGCATAAAGCCGCAGTCCGAATGCTTTCTGGCAAGCCGGACGATATCTCTTTTGCGTACCATCGGTTCCCCGCCGGTCATGACATAAGCGTGAATGCCCAATTCTTTCCCCTCTGTCACGATACGGTCCATATCTTCCCAGGAAAGGTTCAGCTGATGACTGTATTCAGATGCCCAGCATCCGGTACAGTGAAGATTGCAGGCACTGGTCGGATCAAACAGAATGATCCAGGGGATCTTGATTCCCAGCTCCTGCCCAAGCTTTCTTGTACGATGGAACCCGGTGAATCCTCCTTCGAACCCGAATGACATCAATAGTCCTTTCAGATACTCCCTGTCTGTGTTTTTCAGCAGGTTATTGAAATATCCGGTCCATTTCCCGTCCTTACCAAGTGCTTCCCGCAGATTGTCGTATGCATGTTCCGACCAGGCATCACCCAGTACCTTCTGGATCACATTCACCATTTCCACATAACCTTCCGAACCGCTTTTATCTGCTTTTCTCATGGCAGCACTTACCGCGGCTTCAAATGCTTTTCGTTCTGCTGCATGTTTCAGTCCGTATTCCATCTCGTTATCCTCGCTTTCTCCAAAATGTATGGATCTGTTCAGGTATCCACCAAAAAGTTACTAATGTACTTTCTTTCCGACTATGTTGCTTTGGGAACATCCTTTACAATTCATGAAACTCGATGTCGATAACATCATCCCTGATCTGATAGTCAATGATCTTGACAGATGACAACACTGTCACAAGATTCATGATGCCGTCAAAGAGCAGGGACACTCCGATCAGCATTGTCATCATCTTTGTTGATTCTGTTGGTCTGAACACAAGAACAATTCCGAAAACACTTGCGACAATAGCTAAAGCCATGATCAACCACCACAGGTGGATCCCGAAGGTCCTTGCGTCCAGGGAGATCTGTATTTTGAAAAGACTGTCTGCCAGAACGCATATTCCAAAAGCAATACAAATATAGCTCCATGTATTGATAGGATGTATCATCGCCACAATGCCCAGTGACAGCACCAGAATCCCAAATGCCAGGTCATATTGAAATGCCAGCCGGAACAAATCTCTGGAAAAATAACCTATTATTTTGATCACGCCAAAGACGCAAAATGTAATCCCTATAACCGTACCCATGATCCCTGCGGCCGATGCGGGATCAACTATAAACGCAATCCCTATGAGACAAAGTGCCGCCGACAGGATAATGTATCCTGTTTTCGCTATGCGCATCGGCGCGGTATTACGCATAAAACCACCCCCTTCTAAGTCAGACCGGCTATCCTTCTTGTTTACTTCCTGACAATACCGAAAAAAGCCGGATCGGAAAACGGGCAAAAAAATGCCCGTGTCTGTTTTTCAGACACGGGAAAAGATTTGTCTATCTGTTTTCTATTTTTCACCGGCACGGCGGATCATCTCCTCAATCATTCCATGATGCAATTCGCACAGTCTGGATAGCTCCCTGTGAATATCCGGTTCCATCCTCCTGTTCAGCCAATCAATCACAAGGCCGAAGCATTCGCATTTGTAAAAATGCATGATGATTCTCCGATCCTCTTCGGAAATATCAGAGGTAAAGGAAAAGGTCTTTCCATAAGCAGATACGATATATTCGCATTCCTTCCATAGGTAGCGCTCATAAATATCTCTGTTGGCGGATTGATAAATATGCAGCATTGCACGCCGGTTTTCCATTGTAAAATCCGCAGCTGCATTCAAAGCCGTCTCCGCGGAGTCAATCGTTGGATACTTCTGAATAAACCGATCCAGATGATCCATAATGATTTCTTCAATCAAAGCCGGGATATCCTGAAAATGATAATAGAAGGAATTGCGGTTAATACCACACTCTTCAACAATCATCTTGACTGTAATCTGATGTAAAGGTTTTTGATCAAGCAGATCAATAAATGTTCTTTTAATAACGTCCTTGGTGAAACTCGGCATTTGATTTCTCCTTCAGATCATTTGATAGAAGCGCAGCGCCTCCTCAATTGCCTTTACCTTTTCCTTTGGGCACCCGGGCTGCCTGCTATCTTCTGACCTTGGTTTATTATAATTCTCCCGCTCTATAATTCCATGCTCACGCTTTACCTGCGCAATATTCAGATTCGTCACATGAAAACCATATTTCTCCTGCACCCACTCCCGGATCTCATCATAGGTCGCTTTGCTTTCTGCGGCGGTCAGATCCATCTCATCCATATCCAGTTTAATATTGACATGATGCTTTGCCCCGGAAAGTTTGGACAACAAGCATACCGTCTCGACGTGGAAGGTCTGCGGAAAAAGATCCACCAGACACCACCTCTCCATCTTCCACCCCGCCTGCCTGAGCACCGCCATATCCTGCTTGAAGGAGCTGGCCTTGCAGGAAATGTAAACCATCCGGTCAACTCCATAAGCAATAATCTGCGGCAGGGCCTTGGGATTCACGCCTTCCCTCGGCGGGTCCAGCACAATGTAATCGGGCTTTTCCTCGATCTCCGCCAGCTTCTTCAGCACGTCTCCGGCGATGAAGGTACAGTTGTCGATCCCATTCAGCGCCGCGTTCTCCTTCGCGGCTTCCACAGCCTCCTCTATGAGCTCTATCCCGTAAACGTGGCCGGCTACCGGCGAGAGCATCTGGCCGATGGTACCCGTCCCGCTGTAAAGGTCGTAAAGGACAGGTGCCTTGGGCCCTGCGGAAGGCGCCGGACCCGCAGCTCCGACGGCAAGTGAGGCATCGACAGCAGTCGTCGTATTGCCTGCGGAAGGCACCGGATTCGTAACTTCAACAGCAGGCGCGGCATCGTCGGCAGTCGTCTTACTGCCCGCGGAAGGGGCCGGACCCGCAGCAGCCCCGGCCTCACCTGCCTTCTCCGCACTGCCTTCATTTTCCTCGTCGGCGAACCGTCCGCGTTCTGACAGTCCATTCCGGGTCACGTAATCGCGCACGGCCCCGTAGAGCACCTCCGCGCCCCGCGTGTTGGTCTGGAAGAAGGAAAATGCAGTCACCTTAAAGCGGAGCCCCAGCAGAGTCTCGTAAAAATAGTCCTTCCCGTAGAGCGGCACGGCAGTCTCGACCTTCAGCGCATCCGCAAAGCTGTCCGAGATACCGTGGAAGATGCCCGCATAGGTCCCTTCCAGCGGCAAGGCCAGGAGCCTGTCAGCCCATTCCCGGAAGTCATGGTCAATTTCCGTCGACGTGACAATATAAATCAGCAGCTCGCCCGTGGTCTCCGACCTGCGTGCGAGAAGAAAACGAAGAAAACCGGTGTGATCCTTCTTGTTGTACTGGGGAAAGCCCTTCTCGGTGCAATAATCGAGTGTAGCCCGGAGGACCTTCGTCACGTCCGGGTGCACGATGGCGCAGGTATCCGCCGTCAGCACGTCGTAGGTCGTACCCTTCTTGTGGAGGCCCAACGTCAGCGGACCGCCCGGATGGTCGTCGCCGAAGGAGAACTCCATCTTGTTGCGGTAACAGGTCTCGAGGGGGCTGGCCAAGATGCCATCGAATATGGTGTCCTCTTCCGTCACCTCTTCCAGGAGGCGGCGGACCTGGTCGGCTTTCATTTTCAGCTGCTCCTCGTAGGGCAGGGTCTGGCAGGAGCAGCCGCCGCAGGAGGGGTAGAGTCCGCAGAGCCTGTCCGCCGTCTCAAGAGGCGAGGGGGCCAGGACCTCCAGGAGCTTGCCCTCCACCCTGTCCTGGTGCTTTTTGAAAATGCGAAAACGCACCGACTGGCCCTGCAGGACATTTTTGACCGTGACCTTCTGGCCTTCCTCCGTCCGGATCCTGCCCCGGTTGGGATAATCGACGCGCTCTATGATTCCCTCGGCTATGTCGCCTCTTTTCAGCATATCTTCCTCCTCAAAAAAGCCCTCCCGGGCCTTGTTAATCACTTATGCCTTTATATCATATCCTGCCCCGGAAGGCAAACAGAGAATGCGGACCGATGGCGGCAGCCGCGTAAGAATGCTTTATCGCCGTCAACGACAAAAATGACCCCGGGGAATCTCCCCGGGGCCTGTCATGTCATATACCTATTATTCAGCCTTGACTTCCTCAGCGGCCTCTTCGACAGCCTCAGCAGCCTCCTCAGCGGCCTCTTCGACAGCCTCAGCCACTTCCTCGGCAGCCTCCTCGACCTTGTCGGCCACTTCCTCGGCAGCCTCTTCCACCTTCTCAGCCTCATCATCCTCAAAGTAGTCGTCGAAGTCATCTTCCTCTTCCTCGACCTCTGCCTTGTGGATCACGCTCTCGACGGCGGCCTTGGCCTTCTCGGCGGCATCGACTACCTTGCCGGCAGCAGCCTTGACAGACTCCTCGACCTTCTCCTTGCGGGATTTGGGGGCTTCGACTTCTTCCTCTTCTTCCTCATCGTCCTCGAAGTAGTCGTCAAAATCATCATCGAAATCATCCTCGAAATCTTCGAGATAGTCCGGTGTGAAGAAGCGATAGACCGCATAGGCAATCGCCGCGACAGCTGCTACAAAGCCGATAATTGCGAGAATGGTAACAAGCTTGTTCCCTTTTTTCCTGTCTTCGTCCTGTGCTCTGAGACGGGCGAGGATTTCATCTACTTTGTTATTCATATGTATCACACCTTCCTTTCAGAATACTACGGTAATTATAGCACGGTAATCTGCATTTTGCACTATAAAACAACGATTTTTAGCCAATTTTTTGAGAAAAATTAGCCGTCAGACGTCTTTTTCTCCCGAAAATGACAACATTTCACTCTTCTCTGACCAGCTTCGCGAAGCCCGCCAGCAGTTTTTTGACGCCCCAGGCCGGGAAATCCACGGTGACCTGGTAATCCCTGCCCATGTTCCTGATTTCCTTCACTCTGCCAACACCGAATTTGACATGGCGGACCTTGTCCCCCACCTCATAGCCGAGTGCGCCGCCGCCCGGACCGGCTGCACCGGCATTCGAACCTGCTGTGCCGGAGGCTGCAGGTCCTCTGCCTGTATCGTTTCCCTGACCTGCCTTTCCGGCACCTCGGCCTGCACCGGCAGCGGATGAAGGACCGGTATTACTCTCTGCGCCGGCCCTGCTGTAGGGGCTCCTGTAAGGACTCTGGTACCCTCCGCCGTTGACCGGCTTTGGCGCATACGGACTGGCAGTGATGGCCTCCCGCATGCCCCGTCCGAAGCCTGCGTTGCCAAGATCGGGCTTCGGCTTGGCAGCCTGCCCTGCTCTCCCCAGGTCCACCAGATCTCTCGGCATCTCGTGGACGAAGCGGGAGGGCATCATGGGATGCATCTCTCCGCGCATCATTCGCTCGTAGGCCATGGTCATTGTCAGCTGCTCCTTGGCCCGGGTGATGCCGACGTAGCAGAGCCTGCGCTCCTCCTCCACCTCCTCGTCACTGTCCGAACTGTTTATGGACATGGCGCTCGGGAAAATGCCCTCCTCCATGCCGGTCATATAGACCACCGGGAACTCCAGCCCCTTGGCAGCGTGGAGGGTCATGAGGAGGACCCGGTCGTCGTTGTCATCGACGGTATCGATGTCCGCGATCAGGGCTACCTCCTCCAGGAAGCCTGAGAGGGTCGGCGTGTCCGCATTTTCCTCGTACTGGACAGCCTTGTTGCGGAGCTCATCCAGGTTGTCCAGTCGGTCCTCCGCCTCCTCGGTCCCCTCCGTCTGGAGAGCCTCCAGGTAGCCTGTCTCGTTCAGAATCTCGCCGATCAGATCGCTGACCTTGAGCTCACCGGCCTTTTTCCGGAGATTCACTATAAAATCCGTGAAGACAGCCACCTTTTTGGCTGTCGCCGACGAAAGTCCCGGGATTTCCTTCGCCCCGCAGGCGGCCTCAAAAAATGAAATGCCCCCGTCTTCGGCGTAAGTGGATATCTTAGTGATCGTCGTTGCGCCGATTCCCCGCTTGGGCACGTTGATGATGCGAGTAGACGCAACATCGTCAACGGCGTTGTCGATGGTCTTGAGATAGGCCAGGACGTCCTTGATCTCCCGGCGCGAATAGAAGTTCACGCCGCCCACCAGCTTGTAGGGTACGTTCAGCATGAGACATTTTTCTTCGAAAAGGCGGGACTGGGCGTTGGTCCGGTAGAGGACCGCATAGTCCTTGTAGTGCCTCTCCCGCCGGCCGACAGCCTGGGCAATCTCGCGGGCAACTGCCTCCGCCTCCGCGTAACCGGTCTCGAAGCGCTTAAAGCGAATCTTTTCTCCGTCGCCCACGTCCGTCCAGAGGCGTTTTGCCTTGCGCCCCCGGTTGTGGCGGATGACCTCGTTGGCCGCGTTCAGGATGTTCTGGGTGGACCTGTAGTTGCGCTCCAGCTTGACTACCCTGGCGTCCGGGAAATACTCTTCGAAATTCAGGATATTGCGGATATTGGCGCCGCGGAACTTGTAAATGCTCTGGTCATCATCTCCCACCACGCACAGGTTCCGGTGCTCGTCCGCCAGGAGCTTGACCAGCCGGAACTGAGCCGTGTTGGTGTCCTGGTATTCGTCCACGCTGATATATCTGAATTTCCGCCGGTAGATTTCCAGGATATCCGGCCGTTCCTCGAAGAGGGCCACGGTCCTCGCGATCAGATCGTCGAAGTCCATGGCGTTGTTTTCCTTCAGTTTATCCTGGTACTCGGCATAGAGGTCGGCAATCTTCACCTGCCCCCACTCCCTGTTCATTCTGGCGTACTTCTCGGGGGTGATAAGTTCATCCTTGGCCGAGGAGATTGCGTTCAGAACAGCCTTATGGCTCATGGCTTTCGGATCGATTTTGCGCCGCTTCATGATATCCTTCATGACGGATTCCTGGTCATCCCTGTCGTAGATGGAGAAGTAGCGGGTGAAGCCGATCTCCTCGGCGTGCCTGCGCAAAATGCGGACACAGCATGCGTGGAAGGTCATGACCCAGATCTCATTGGAGCCGAAGCCGATCATGTCATCCACGCGCTGGCGCATCTCCTCAGCCGCCTTGTTCGTGAAGGTGATGGCCAGGATATTGCCCGGGCTGACCCCGCAGACGTTGATCAGGTAGGCGATCCTGTGGACCAGGACCCTGGTCTTGCCGGAGCCGGCGCCGGCCAGTATGAGGACCGGGCCCTCCGCGGCCAGGACCGCCTCCTGCTGTTCTTTATTCAGTTTTGATATGATTTGTTCACGGTCCATTCGAACCCCTTTCCTGTCATTCACTGCAGATACGATCCATCGTATGTACTGATTGGTAAATCGTCCGAGAAGGACACGGCTGCAGCGGTAGATTCAGCCTGGCTTCATGGCGTATGCAGGTGAAAAACCGCAGCTCCCTGCCGGGAAAACTGCGGCTTTGTATTCCATATTACCGGCTGGCTCTCCGGCTGTGTGGTCACTTCTGCTCCTTAAGGTAGTTCCACACGATATCATAGCCATTGTTGCCGTAATTTAGCGAACGGTTCACACGGCTGATGGTGGCAGTGGATGCTCCGGTCTTCTCCGAAATATCCAGGTAGGTCTGACCGGCTCTCAGCATACCGGCCACCTCAAAACGCTGGGAAAGGGAAAGGATCTCGTTGATAGTGCAGACGTCTTCAAAAAAGCTGTAACATTCCTCCCTGTTCTTCAATGTCAGAATGGCATCGAAAAGGTTATCCACGGCCTCGGTGTGAAGCTTCGCGTTCATTGGCGGTTCTCCTTTTTCATTGGAATATTGTGATACTGTATAATTTTACCATTGCACAGCATTAAATTCAATCACAATTTTACGACACTTGGGCAGCTATGCGGGAGGAATCACCAGCTCCGGCACGAAAGGAGCCGCAGAATCCGGCATGTCTGCTTCATGAAAGCTTTGATCGGCCGGATTCTGTCGGTATGACCGGGGCAACTCGAAGAATTATATCCAGGCCGAAAAGATTTCTTGATGCCGCCTTCATGAGGAGTTATAATAAAATTTACGCTCGGCACAATCCCGGGCGGGGCTGCATTTGCTGTAAAGACCAGAAAGAACCGGAGAGACTGGGCCATGACGAACGCACAGACATTATATAAACTGATCATTCTGTATATGCTGAGGAAGGTCACCTTCCCTCTCACCAATGCCCAGATCACGGAGTTCATAGTCGGCAAGGAATACACGGACTATTTCCACGTGCAGGAGGCCATCAACGATCTACTGGACGCCGACTTCATCCGGGTGGAGAAGGTGCGGAACGTGTCCCAGTACCTGGCGACCCAGTCCGGTGAGGAGTGCCTGGAGTACTTCAGCAGCATGATTTCCGACGCCATCAAATCGGATATCGACGAGTACATGCGTGCCAACGCCTTCGAGCTGAGGAACGAGTCCAGTATCCGCGCGGATTACGTCAGGACGGACCGTTTCGACTATGCCGTCCGCTGCCGGGTCATTGAGGGAAATGAAACCATCATCGACCTCACGATCACTGTCCCGACCGAGGACGAGGCCGAAAAGGTCTGCTCCCACTGGCCGGAGAAATCTCAGGATATCTATATGTACATTTTAAAGAAGCTGATGTGAGGACAGGTCTTACATACAGTATCCCCTCGCAAAACCTCCGCTGGACTGTTCATGCGAACCGAACTGATCCGATATCATCGAACGGTATCTTAAAAAAGGACAACACTTCAACAGCCCCCTTCTGTCAGTAATAATCTGACGAAAGGGGGCTGTTTTCGTTGAATCGAAATAAGGTGAGCCGCAGGCAGTGGCGGTCGATCTATTCGGTGAAGCCGTATACAGGCTGCCCGTGGAGTACTTTCGATATGCCTTGCCAAGGTGGCTTTTATTTCTCCGCCTCGGCCCTCAGCCAGGCAAGGCGGGCTTTGATGGTCGCTTCGTACCCGATTTCGGTCGGCTCGTAGAAATGGGCACCCGCAATCTCCTCCGGCAGATACTGCTGCTTCACATAGTGATTGGGATAATCGTGGGCGTATTTATACCCTACGGCCTGTGGCGCTTCCCCGGCACCGTTCGCGTGGATGTTCTTCAGGTGGCCCGGGACGGAAGTCTTCACCTTCCCCACATTGTCGATGGCGGCATTCACAGCTGCGTAGGCTGCGTTGCTCTTGGGGGCACAGGCCACATAGATGGCTGCCTGCGCCAGCGGGATCCGGGCCTCCGGAAGGCCGATCCGCTCCACACTCTGGCAGGCGGCTACCGCGACGACGAGGGCCTGGGGGTCCGCATTTCCCACGTCCTCGGAGGCGCAGATCATGATGCGTCGGGCGATGAACTTGATGTCCTCCCCGGCCTCGAGCATCCTGGCCAGGTAGTAGACCGCGGCATCCGGGTCGGAGCCGCGCATGCTCTTAATGAAGGCTGATATCGTGTCATAGTGCTGATCACCGGCCTGGTCGTAATGGACCGCTCGTCTCTGGATACATTCCGAGGCGGTCGCAAGATCCACCACGATGTTCCCGAGCGTATCCGGTTCGGTGGTCATGGCCGCGAGCTCGATGGCATTCAGGGCCGCACGGGCATCTCCACCCGCAATGTCTGCCAGGAAGTTCCTTGCTTCGGGCAGAAGCTTCAGGTGCATGGCGCCCAGTCCCCGGTCACGGTCGGTCACAGCCCGGTCCAGAAGAATGCCGATGTCTTCCTTCGTCAGGGGGTGAAGCTCGAAGATGGTGGACCTGGACAGGAGGGCCGAGTTGACCTCAAAGTAGGGATTCTCCGTCGTGGCTCCAATCAGGATGACCGTGCCGTCCTCCACAAAGGGCAGGAGGTAGTCCTGCTGGGACTTGTTGAAACGATGAATCTCATCGATGAAGAGGATGGTCCGGCGGCCGAAGCCGCCAAGGGCCTCCTTGGCTTCATTTACCACGTTCTCCATATCCTTTTTGCCGGAGGTGGTGGCATTTAACTGGCGGAAAACGGCATTTGTCGTGTTGGCGATCACCTGGGCCAGCGTTGTCTTGCCGGTGCCGGGCGGTCCGTAGAAGATGACGGAGGAGAGCTTGTCGGCCTTGATGGCCCGGTAGAGCAGCTTGCCCCGGCCGATGATATGCTGCTGCCCCACCACCTCGTCGAGGGTCCTGGGGCGGAGCCGGCTGGCGAGCGGTGAGGACCGCTCAAGGCTCTTTTCCTTCATATAGTCAAAAAGATCCATATAATCTCCCGAAAGCTTGAAGTGGGGTGCTGAACAGTTACCTTAGATTAAGAAAACGTGCCTTTTCTGTAAAGGCACGTTTTCGTTGTTCCGTGTATTGAACTCAGGCGAGCTTGCTCTTGGCGATCTCAGCGAGGGTCGCGAAGCCGGCTGCGTCGTTGACAGCCATCTCGGAGAGCATCTTGCGGTTAATGTCGATCTCAGCGAGCTTGAGGCCGTACATAAAGCGGCTGTAGGAAAGGCCGTTGATCCTGGCTGCGGCGTTGATACGGGCAATCCAGAGCCTTCTCATATCCCTCTTCCTCTGCTTGCGGCCGGCGAACTGAGCGTTCAGGGCGCGCATGACAGACTGCTTGGCGATTCTATACTGCTTGGACCTTGCGCCATAGTAGCCCTTGGCGAGCTTCAGGACGCGATTATGCTTTTTTCTGGCGTTTAAACCACCTTTAATTCTTGCCATTTATCTATCCTCCAATTCAATCCTTATTCGTACGGCAGAAGCTTCTTCATGACCTTTGCGTTGCTGGCGTCGGTAATCGTGGCCTTGCGAAGGTTTCTCTTCGTCTTGGTGGTCTTCTTGGTCAGGATATGGCTCTTGTAGGCTTTCATTCTCTTGAGCTTTCCGGAACCTGTTGTATGAAAGCGCTTGGCGGCAGCTCTCTTTGTCTTCATTTTGGGCATGTCAGTGATCTCCTCTCTGTTATTTTTTCTCTCCCAGGAACATCGTCATGAAGCGACCTTCCATCTTGGGGGGCTTGTCTACGACTGCGATATCGGAAAGCTGAGCGGCGAAATCATCCATCATGGGGCGTGAAGCCTGTGTATGGGCCATCTCGCGTCCGCGGAAACGAATGCTGACTTTCACCTTGTTACCTTTCTCGATGAATTTTCGAGCGGCGGCAATCTTGGTGTTCAGATCGTTGGTGTCGATATTGGGAGACATGCGGACTTCCTTGATCTCGACTATCTTCTGCTTCTTTCTGGCTTCCTTCTCCTTGCGTTCCTGCTC
>CACXEL010000139.1 GCA_902766655.1 uncultured Lachnospiraceae bacterium
AGCGCCACGTGAATTCCCGCTTCGGAAGAAGAAAAGCAGCAGCCTGGAAATTCTTTGAGGAGTTCGATTCGATCTATGATCCTGCACTGAAGGAGAAGCTTCTCTCTATCGGCGCGGTGATGGACATTCACGAAACAAAGGGCGAGCAGTGGATCACTATCGGACCGCGGCAGACACTGGACGAACAGGGCAGGAATGAAGACCGGGCCTGGAATCAGGAAGCTTTAAAGATCCGGACGGCTTCCGAACGGCAGGTGAAGCTTCCGGTCATAGCCTATTTCGGAGAGGTAAATGCCTTTGATCCGGCGATGAGCGTCAATACGCTCTGCGATACGTTTTCCTTTATCGAGCTTGCGGCGGAAGGAAATTTCCTGTTCCTTCTGTTTGCGCTGGAGGATGCGGATTCAAATGATATGATGGCGGATATGATCCTGGAGGCGGAGAAGCTGTATCCGGTGGATCCCTCCAGAGTCTATGTGACGGGGCACAGCCACAACGGGCGTTTTACCGCGGAATTTACCAGAAGGCACCAGAAGCTGGTGGCAGCGGCGGCACCGCTGGGAAATGAACCGGGACAGCTTGCGCCCGCATGGACCACCGGGGTGTTCATGGTCAGTGATGAGCAGCTGAAACTTCAGGCCAGCGTTGACACCCCGATCATCATGATCAACGGTTACAACGAGATCAACTGTATGTATCCTCTGTATACGGATGCACCGGATCCGAACCCGACGACGCCCTTCATCGCGCTGGATACAAAGGAAAAACGTATTTTCAGCTGGCAGCGGCGGCTCATCTCCATGAACTGTCCGATGAAGACGGAGGAGGAGATCTGCGCAACAGAGCACTCCGAGGATCATGTGGAGCGGAAACTTGGTATTCCCGCGGACCGCACAGAGGTCCTGTCTATAGACGGTGTTGAGGTCTACATTGCGGACATCCGCAACAATAACGGTGATTACCATTTCCGGGTCTGTGCATTTGAAAACTCGCCGCACGAGGCATCACCCGCGTATGCAGATATGATGTGGACGTACCTTAGAAGATTTGCCAGAGATCAGGAGACCGGGGAGACCATCGAGCTGTTCACGCTGAAGAACTGACCGCGAAGACAGAAGATAAAACGAACAAAGGAAACGATATGAAACACTATGAGATCAGAAACGAGTATTTTCACATCCTGCCGCGGGGCATGGACATTGTCGTGAACCGGCCGGAGGGAGAGACACCTTACAGCAGTATCGCCGTACTGGCGAATCACAACGGTAAGTATCTGTTCCATTTCGATGTGCTGCGGGAGATCGCGAAGCGCGGTTTTATTACGGCGGGCATGCCTTCCAGTTCCAATAATAAGCACCTGGAGGAACGGATGCTGGACATCAAAGCCGGAGTGGAATTTATGAGAAAGTTCCCGGGAGTAAAAAAAGTACTGCTCCTGGGCCACAGCCAGGGCGGATGTCTCACAAGCTGCTACCAGTACATCGCGGAGAACGGAACGGAACGGTTTACGTCCGTGGAGCGGCTGGTTCCGTTCCCGCTCCTTCCGGCGCTGCCGCCGGCGGACGGGCTCATGCTGGTGGACGCGAACCACGGCATCATGGAGTTTATGGGGTTTGATCCGGCCATCAGGAGCCTTGACAGCGGCTTTGACAGGGATCCGGAGCTGGATCTCTACAATCCGGAAAACGGGTACGTTCCGGGAAATTCCCATTACAGCGACGAGTTCGCGCGGAAGTTTACAAACGCCCAGGTGAAGTTTTACCGGGAGATCCTGGATTACGCGAAGCAGAAGGCGGAGGATATCCGCCTCGGGAAAGGACGTGTTGCGGACGATGACGTCGTAGTACTGCCGGGCTGCTCCCAGAGAAGCACCCACAACAAGCTCTTCTTCCAGGACAACCGCTTCTTAAGCAGGACCCGGGGACCGCGGCCGCTGCTGCACGCGGATGGGAGCGTCACGGAAGAAGTGGTGCGGACACTCCGTAAAAGAAAGGATTCCGTTCCCTCAAAGTTTTATCACGGAGGCACTTTTATCCGAACTGTGAATGAACTTCTCTCGGAGGAACTGCAGTTTGAAGACGATTATTATCTCACCGAGGATGAAGTCTGCGGCCTCGTAAAGGAGTTCAATCCATGGAGTACCAGGGCAAACGTGCGGGGCATCCATGTGCCGCTGCTCTGCGAGGGGAACCAGGGGAACCACGAGTTTGTGAACATCGACAGGACCTATGATGAGGCGGTGAGCGAGGATAAGACGATCATCATGCTGGCCGGAGCTGGCCACGGCTTTGAGCCGATGGAGAACAGTGAAGAATATAAAGACGTGCAGACAACGCCGGCTGCGGTCTTTGCTGACTTTGCAGCGGAGTGGCTCTCGAAGCCGGGAAGATTTCTGCCCTGAAAGGACTTGAGAAGAGGATGGATACCAAAGAAGACAGAAAGACACGGGGGACAGAGAGCGGAAATGCCGGTCTGTTGGAAGGAGCCATAGATTTTTCGTCAAAGCATAATGTCCTGATCCGTCACTTTGACGGATCTCTCGCGCCGATGGACGAGCCGTGGTATGAAGCTGTGAAGGTGCGGGACGGTGTCTGGAAAGTTCTGGGAGACGGGGACTATGTGTATCTGGTGGAGGGCGGAAATGAAGCGCTTGCTATCGACACAGGATACGGCGCGGGAAATGTGCGTGCTTTTCTTCAGTCCCTGACAGACAGGCCGGTGCGCCGGGCAGCAAACAGTCACGATCACTTTGACCACACCGCAAATAACCAGTATTTTGAGGAGATCTTTATGTCAGCGCCCGGAGCGGAGCTCTGCTCCATACCCTTCCCGAGCTTTGAAGGCATAAGATTTGACAGGAGTTATCCGAAAAAGATCGTCGGCGACGGGGATGTGATCGATCTCGGCGGAGGTGTTGAGCTGGAGGTGTTTTACATTCCTGATCACGCAATCTCCAGTCTGGCGTATCTTGACCGGAAGCACAGGATCCTCTTTTCCGGAGATGAGGTGATGCCTTTCGAGCCGCACAAAAAGAGGCGCATCCGGAGCTCGGTGCGAAATCTGTACAATAACATGAAAAAGCTGATGGAGCATTATGAAGAATTTGATCTCCTCTGCTCCGGCGGCGGAGGGATCCTTGAAAAGCACTGGATCCCCGACACCATGGAGTGCTGCGGGCATATCCTCGCGCACCCCGGAACAGCAGGCATGCCGCTCACAGGACCGCTTCCTCCTCCACCCTCCGTGAAGGAATATGATGGAGAAGGCCGGTGGATCCTGAACCGGAAAAACGGAAGGCCGGGGGATGTGAAGAATAAGAACGGGGACTGGGAGCATCAGAGAGCCGTTTACTATCACGGTATGGCACTGATCTACGATGTGCGCTGCGTGGAGGAGTGGAACGGGGTGATCTGAAACGGAAAGAAGGGGATCCATGGAGCTGGAGTATATCCGGGAGTTTTCTGTCCTTGCAGCTCTTCAGAGTTTTACCAGGGCTGCGGAGCAGCTGGGAATATCCCAGTCACTTCTGTCAAAGCATATCCGTGCACTTGAACAGGAGGCCGGAGTTCCTCTGTTTGTACGGAACCGGAGGAATGTATCACTGAGCATGGAAGGAAGAGTGTTTCTTCCCTACGCCCGGCGCCTGACAGAGCTTTGCGGCGAGTGCGAAGCAGAACTTTCGCTGTTCCGGGAAGGCGGGCCTCAGCGTATCAGGATCGGTGCTACGGTGGACCTGAAGCAGTACGGTGTGCTGGATCTGATCGCGGGATTTTTAAAGGAGTTTCCGGAAGTGGAAGTTGATCTTCTGGAAGGACCGTCCAAGGAGCATATTAAGGCGCTGTACGACAGAGAGCGGGATTTCGTTTTTACCTACGCAGATGACAGCCCTTACAGTGAAATAGAAAAGATCCCCCTGACAGAGGACTATCTTGTGGCGGTCATGCCGCTGGATCATCCTCTGGCGGGGGAAACAAAGCTTTCTTTTGCCGATCTGAAGATGGAGGAGTTTTACTCAGTGGACGCCGGCTCTCACAGTTACAGACAGCTTGTAAAGTACTGCAGAGAGGCGGGATTTGAGCCTGATATTGTCTATACATCCAACAGCATGAAGCATCTGGTGGAGATGATCAAACGGGGCAGAGGAGTCACTGTGGCGCGGAGCCGTCAGGTCGGTGTATGGAATAGTACACTGATCCGGATCATCAAAATAGAGCCGGAGGTGAAGACAGGCATCTGCTTTTTCTACAATACGGCAGTCCGGCGGAACCGGGCCATGGAGCTCTTTTTCCGCTATATAACGGAACACGGGACACAGGAGGGGCGGGAGTGGAAACCGATTATTTAAGGGAGCTGACAGGTGTGGTCGAATCCGGAAGCTTTGCGGACGCATCCGATGAATTGTTTCTTTCCCAGCCTACGCTGTACCGGCATATGAAAACCATAGAGGAAAAGCTCGGCGCCGACGGACCGTTGTTTTACCGCACGCCGCAGGGTATGCGCCTTACTCCGCTGGGGGGGATCATTTACCGTTATGCGGAAAGGATACTTTCGGCTGAAGAGGAATGCAGGGCGGAGATCCGGAAACGGAGAGCTGCCGGGGAGGCGCTGATACGGATCGCGGCGATAGATACGAATGCGTATCCGCAGATTTCAGATGCCCTTGCCTGTTTCGGAGAAAAGTACCCCGACTGCAGGACCCATGTGACGCTGGCTCATACAGCATACAATATGGAGAGCCTGCGGAAATGCGATTGTGATTTTGCTTTTGCCATACTGGGGGAAGGACAGGGGACGGAGTTCTGCCAGGAGCCAGTGCTTGCGGACCCGCTGACCGCAATCATATACAACGGCCATCCGCTTGCGGAACGGGAAGGCGCCGTCTCTATGGAAGAGCTGGTGAAATATCCGATGCTGATCTCGGGGGAGAACAGCTTTACTTCATGTCTGTGCCGCAGATTATTCGGAGAACTGAAGATCCGTCCGAAGATCGTCCTCACAAGCTACAACAGGGCGACTCTGAAAAACATGGCGGAGGAAGAACTGGGAATTGCTCTGATGCTGAAACGGCAGGCGGAAACGCTTCATCTGAACAGATCCGTACTGCGCCCTGTGACGCCGGTCTCCATGGGGCACCTCACGCTCCTTTACCGGGAGAGCGCTCTCGAGAAAACAGTAAACCGGGACTTTCTGCTGTGTGTACGGACGGAACGGGAACATCCGGAGAGAGGTGAGGAAAAACGGAGAACAGCACTTCAGAATGCGGCCCTTTATCATTCCAAAATGGACTAACAGAAGTGCATTTTCTGATTTGTGCAGGGTCAGAAAATGCACTATTCTTGTATTATAAAAATAACGCTGTTAGTAATCATGCAGAAGGAGGACTCAAACATGAAAAAGAGTTTCAGATATCCTGCCGCGCTTGGGCTCGCTGTGATAATGGCTGCATCGCTTGCTGCCTGTGGAGGAGGATCATCGTCCACAACGGCGGCTGAAGCAGGGAGCGGAGCTCCGGCGGCGTCACAGGAAGCTGCTGCAGAAACCACGGCAAACGCTTCCCATTCCGAGAGCGGTGATGCCGGCAGAGGCATCAGCGGTATTGATACCTATGAACTGGGTCAACCTGAAGGCTGGTCGGAGAAGGACGCAACAAAGAAGGTGGTCTACATGCAGACCCAGGCCATCAGCACGCTTGACAAGTGGGCTGTCTCCCAGATGGATACCTGCTTTACTTTTGACTATCTCTGTTTTGACGGTCTTCTCAGCAAGGACGAGGATGGAAACACGATCCCCTGGATCGCCGAAAGCTATGAGATGGCGGAGGATGACAGCTCCATCAGCTTTACCATCCGCGACGGGATCTACTTTACCAACGGCGAGCTCCTGGACGTGGATGACTGTATCTTTACTCTGGAGCGTATACGCGACGACACGGAGCATCTTCCGGATTCCGTGGCAAAAAGCTGGAGAAACTACATCGGAGAGATCGAGAAGACCGGAGACAACAGCTTTAAGATGAATTTTGCAAAACCGATGCCGGAGTTCTGGACCATGATCAATACTCCGGATATCCAGATCCTGCCGAAAGACACTTATGAAGCCATGGATTACGATGAGTTCTGGGCACATCCCATTGGGACCGGACCCTATGTGGTGACGAATTTCGACGGGGCGAACTCTCTGATCGAAATGACCATCCGGACGGACGAACACGGATATTTCGGCTACGACCTGATGGACCGTTACACCAACGTTAAGGATATCCGGATCCAGAGATCACCGGAATCCACGACCCGAGTTTCCGCACTCCGGACCGGCGAGGCGGACTTTGTCCAGAACCTGAATTACGCGGACATCCAGCCTGTTTACAACGAGGGCTTCCACACTTACCAGCAGGATGCTTCCACGCAGTCCTATCTGATGCTCGCCTGCGGAGACGGCGATATTTTCAGCAATAAAGCTTTAAGAGAGGCACTGTCCCTCTGCGTGGACCGGGAGGCGCTGGTAGAGGCACTGCAGATGGGCTTTGCACAGGTTGCGTATTCTCCCTCCGAGGCGGGAGATCTCGGCTACGATCCGGACGGACCGCGCTATGAGTACAATGTGGAGAAGGCAAAAGAACTGGTGAAGAGCTCCGGTTACAGCGGCGAGGAGATCAATTTTATCTATTCTACCAGCAATTCAACCGCACCGGAGAGCACACAGGCGATTCAGTCCATGGCCCAGGAGATCGGGCTGAATATCAAAGTCAGCCCGCTCGAGAAGGCTTCCTTCGACGAAGCCCGCTCTAAGCATGAGTATGATATGCTGATCGATTCCATCGGGAAGTCCGGAAACATGTGGTACAAGATCTTTGCGGAGGTCATCGGTGACGATCGCTTCAACAGCGGCTGCACCAACACGGAGCTTCTTGATCTCGGAAAGTCCATGCAGACCATCATGGACAGCGAAAAGCTGGACGAGACATTCAGGAAGATGAACGAGATCCTGCTCTCCGATTTTGAGCCGATCCTGTGCCTCTCCAGAGGGACTCCGGTCCACGCTTGGAATTCAAAGCTCCATGGGATCGAGTACCATCATCACAAGATCCCGGACATGAGAGCCATGGTCTATGAAGACTGAGAGGAGCGAAAATCCAGCTGACGGAATCTGAATAAGATGAAGCGGCCGAAGGACCCGGGGAAAGGAACTTCCCGGGTCCGCAGTTCATCAGGAAAGGAGAAATCATGAAAAACCAGAGGCAGCATATCAGGAAACGCCTTCTGGCGTCTGTGTTCGTGCTTATCGGCGTCACGATCGTCGTTTTTGCGCTGATCCGCCTTGGCAACGGCGATCCTGCCGCAATGATGGCGGGAGACCTTGCCACGCCGGAGGAGATAGAGGATTACCGGATCAGAATGGGGCTGGACAAGCCGCTGATCGTCCAGTATTTCACTTACATGGCAGGTCTGTTTAAAGGGGATCTTGGCTATTCTTATGTGTACAGCATGCCTGTGCGGGATGTCCTTGCGAAGCGAATGCCACAGACCCTGATGCTTTCCCTTACCGGCTTTGCCTGGTCTACTGTCTTTTCTATCGTTTTCGGTATTGTCGCCGGAACACACCAGGGCTCCGGCGTCGATTTCGCGGCTATGTTCTTCGCAGTGCTCGGGCAGGCAATGTCCACCGTCTGGCTGGGATTCCTCCTGATCCTGATCTTCGGCGTGAAGCTTCATCTTCTGCCGATACAGGGCTTCGGTGGTATTGAGCACCTTATCATGCCGGGCTTATGCTGTGGTTTCGGCCAGGCAGCCAGTCAGACAAGGCTCATGAGATCGTCCATGGTGGACGTTATTCATGAGGATTATATTACCGCTACCAGGGCGCGGGGCATTTCCCGCAAAGTCACAAATATGAAGTACGCTTTGAGAAACGCAATGCTTCCTATCGTGACGAACATCGGCTTTGCCTTCGGAAAGCTCTTCGCGGGGTCCATCGTTGTGGAGAATATCTTCAACTGGCCGGGAATGGGAAACCTGATGGTGCAGGCCATCAATTCCAGAGACTACCAGCTGGTCCAGTCTATTCTTCTGATCTCTTCCGTCATGCTGGTCTTCGGAAATCTGCTGGCGGATCTTCTGTACACTGTTGTCGACCCGCGCATTTCTTTGAACTGACAGCGGCAGGAAAGGAGTTTGACTTATGAAGCTCAGTACCGTTCTCAGACGAATGAGAAAGAGCAAGCTTTTTATGATCGGATTCACTCTGCTTGTCATAATTTTCCTGGTCTGCGGAACCTCACATTTCTGGGTCGCCTGGGACGCGGAGCAAGCAGTGCTGAGATCACGACTTGCGCCGCCGGACTGGTTTGCCAACGGCCTGAAAGGACACCCCCTTGGATGTGATGCACTTGGAAGAGATATTCTGACAAGGCTTCTGGAAGGAGGATGGGTCTCTTTAAAGATCACGGTCCTGGTAACTGTCATCAGCATGATCATGGGCGCTTTTGTGGGGCTTGTCTGCGGATATTACGGCGGACGGGTCGACATGCTGGTCATGCGATGCTGTGATATTCTGCAGGCGATCCCCCAGCTGATGCTCGCCATCTGCGTAGTGGCAGTCATGGGAACCAGCATGTTCAACCTCTTTTTTACCCTGAGCGTGACAGGCTGGATCGGGACTGCGCGTCTGGTCCGCGCCACTGTACTTGGTATGAAAAACAAGGAATTCATCTCTGCGTCCAGAGTGCTCGGAGCCACAGGAAAGAGAGTCCTCTGGAAGGAACTCTTTCCGAATACGCTGACTCCGCTTCTGATCTCCGCCTCCGGCCACTTCGGAGGAACCATACTGCTTGAGACATCCTTAAGCTATCTTGGCATGGGCGTTCCGGTGCCGACACCCTCCTGGGGCAACCTGATCTCCGACGGACGCGACTATATCACTTCTGCACCGTGGGTCGTCATCGCCCCTGGCATCGCTCTGATGATCACGATTCTTGCGTTCAACTTCATGGGAGACGGCATACGCGATGTCTTTGACCCGAAGAACACGAACTGACGGAGGCAGCATCATGAACGAAAAAACACGAAATGAGCATGATAACGGGGAACTCTTAAGAATCGAAGATCTCTATGTAGAGTACGTCTCCGGCGGTGCCGTTTCGAAGGCGGTAAATGGCCTGAACCTGACACTGAGCCGGGGAGAAGCCCTGGGACTCGTAGGTGAATCCGGCGCCGGAAAGACCACGACGGCCCTCTCCATCCTGCAGCTGCTCCCGGATCATGTAGGGTATATCCGAAAGGGAGATATCCTGTTTCACGGGGAGTCGATGCTGAAAAAGAAAGAAAAAGAACTGGACGAGATACGCGGGAAAAAGATCGGAATGGTCTTTGCGAATCCGCTGACCAGCCTGAACCCTGTCTTTACAGTGGGTCACCAGATTGCCATGGGGTTGAAAAAACACCATAAGCTTACCGACAAACAGGCGGAAGAGGAGGCGGCAAAGCTTCTTGAAATGGTCGGCATCGCCCGTTACCGTCTGAACGACTATCCCCACCAGTTTTCCGGCGGAATGCGTCAGCGCGTCGGTATTGCGGCGGCGCTCTCCTGCAATCCGGAGCTCCTGATCGCAGACGAGCCCACTACAGCTCTGGATGTGACTATTCAGGCTCAGATTCTGGAGATCATGAAAGATCTGGAACAGAAATACAACATGGCACTCATCATGATCACGCATAATCTCGGCATCGTGGCGGAGCTCTGCCAGAAGGTGGCGATCATGTATGCAGGCGAGATCGTGGAGTATGGGACGGTGCAGGAAGTGTTTGAACATCCCGCACACTGGTATACCTATGGCATGCTGCATGCCATTCCGAAGCTCACAGGACCGAGGGAACCTCTGGAGCCGATTCCCGGAACCGTTGCCAATTCTCAGATGCTGCCGGGAGGATGCAAGTTTCACACCCGGTGCCGGCACTGTACGGTACAGTGCGAAAAGGAGATCCCGAAGCTGATGAAGATCAATGACGACCATTACGCCGCCTGCTTTTCCGGTGTGGGCGTAAAGAAGGAGGACTGAACATGCAGGAGCCTCTGGTAAGCGTAAGGGACCTGAAGGTCCATTTTGATGTCCCGGGCAAGGGAAAGCTCCACGCGGTGGATGGTGTCTCCTTTGACATCATGCCGAACGAGACAGTCGGTCTTGTGGGCGAGTCCGGCTGCGGAAAAAGCACTGTGGGAAACGCCCTGATCCGCCTTGTGAAGGCAACTTCCGGAGAAGTCATGTTCGACGGAAAAGAGATCCTGCATCTCGGGCAGAAGGAGATGAATGAGGTCCGGAAAAAAATGCAGATCATTTTCCAGGATCCCTACTCCTCCCTGAATCCCAGAGAAACAGTCAGCGCCATTCTTGCGGATCCGTACCAGATCCATAAGCTTGCAAGGGGTGCAGAGCTGAAGGCGAAGGTGAAGGAAATGGCCAACTCCGTCGGCCTGGAGGATTATATCCTGGATAAGTTCCCGCATGAGCTGGACGGAGGAAAGCGGCAGATGACCGGCATCGCCCGTGCGCTGGCACTGCAGCCGAAGTTTATTATCTGTGACGAACCGGTGTCAGCCCTGGACGTTTCCGTCCAGGCGACCATTATCAATCTTCTGATCGGGATGCAGCAGAAAATGGGACTGTCTTATCTTTTCATCTCCCACGACCTTAGCGTCGTCCGGCACATTTCCAACCGGATCGCGGTCATGTACCTGGGACAGATCATCGAGTTTGCGGAAACGGACACGATCTTTTCCAATTGCATGCATCCGTATACGATCGCACTGCTTTCTGCCGTACCGAAGGTGGATTTCCATGACAGGTCAAAACGTATCGTCCTGCAGGGAGATGTGCCGAGTCCGATCGATCCGGAGCCGGGCTGCCGCTTTGCGCCGCGCTGCCCCATGGCGCAGGAATGCTGCCGGAAGGAGAGCCCGGCGCTTAAAGAGATCGCACCAGGCCACAAGGTTGCCTGTCATTTCTGCAAAGAAGCAAGGCAGAGGATGCTTATATCCAGGGCAGGCTGAATTGTGCTGCGGACACCAGAATTTCGTTAGCTTCGGAGGATATATTTATGAAACCAGTATTTCAGCACGAGACAAAAAGCCATGTCTGGAAGGACGCGGTCCTGCCTCTCGGCGAGCCCTGCCGGCACAACCGGTGGCTGAAGCGATTTCACTTCCGGGAGGATATCTGGAGTTTTTTTGAGAAGAGTTTTGACGGTCACGGAGACCCATGGATGCACCTGATCGTGGGACCGGAAAAAGCGCTTCTGATCGACAATGGGTTCGGCATAGGAGATCTTAAGTCCGAGGTGGAGGAGATCATCGGGGACAAGCCTCTGTATGTGACAAATACGCATCCTTCCATCGACCACTCCAGGGGAAATTTCCAGTTTGACCGAGTGCATGTCATTGAGTATATGGTCCCGTACCTTGAAAAGGATGATCCGCACATGTGGGACAGACTGTATGATCCGGAGACTGGAAAGGGGATCTGGCAGCCCTTTGACAGATCGGAGATCGTCCCGTTCCGAAAGTATGAGATCGTGGGGGTCCCGAATCATTTTGTTTTTGACCTCGGCGGCGGACACGAAGTGGAGCTGATCCATCTGCCGGGACACCACGCGGCGCACTGCGCGTTCCTGGACAGAAAAAACAGGATCCTTTTCGGCGGAGACAGCCTCCTGTTTATCTGTTCTGTGGATAAGGGCAACAACACCGGCATGCCCTATGATGAATATGGAACCGTGGAAGGGATCAGGAATGAGCTGGCGCAGCTGGTGAAGCGCATGGATGAGTTTGACTGCGTATTCATGAGTCATATGATCCTCGGTGAGGATAAGCGGATCGTCCGGGACCTCTATCAGGCATGCTGTGACGTCGTGGCGGATCCCGATTCGAATCAGTGGGAGCGGCAGCTGCCGGACGGGCGGGTCTTAAGGACGCGGTCTTATGGTACCATGGCGGTGGAATATGTAACGGAACGTGTGTACAAAAGTCAGATCACGCACGGAAAACCGACTTTCCAGCATGAATGGCAGAGCATGGAGTGGGGGAAGGCAATTATCCCTCTGGCTAAGCATTACAGCTGCCACCCGTACGCACAGGTCTACCAGTTCCGGAAGAATATCTGGAGCATCCGGATCCGCACCGTCTGGTCCACGATTATCGTCGGGCCGGAGAGAGCAATGCTGATCGATACCGGGTACGGCGCTGGCGACATGAAGCAGCTGGTGAAGGAACTGACCGGCGGTATGGAACTGGTCGTCGTGAACACTCACACCCACGGGGATCATACACTGGGTAACGTACAGTTTGACAAGGTGTACATGCATAAGTTCGCTGTCCCGACAATGCAGAAATATCAGGAGGAAAGGGATGAGCGGAAATGGCGCTACTACAACGAGCCGGTAAAGGCGCTGCAGCGCTTCATGAAAAACAATGGTGCCTTCGACGAGAAAGATATACAGCCGTTCCGGCCTTACGGGATAATCGGCTGTGAGAACCATACCATCTGGAATCTCGGCGGAGATCATGAGGTGGAACTGATCTACCTGCCCGGGCATGATTATGCAGGCTGCGTCTTTCTGGACAAAAAGAACAGGATCCTTTTCGGAGGCGATTCCCTTCTGTATGTCGCGGGCATGGGCGGCAGTCCGCAGACCGGCGGCAGGCCGCCGAAGATGCCTTACAGCGAATACGCCTGCGTGGAAGCTTTTCACAATGAACTTTCAGAGCTCGTGAAACGCATGGACGAATTTGACTGCATTTTCATGGGACATATGGTGCAGGGGGCGGACAAGCGTCTGGTGACCGATATGTACGAATGCACAAAGCGCATCATGGATGATCCGAAGGCAAACCCGTATGTTAATGTCCGGAAGAACTGCCTGAACCGGGTGGTGGCGTACGGACA
>CACXEL010000140.1 GCA_902766655.1 uncultured Lachnospiraceae bacterium
CGCGCCTTTTTTCTCAAAGATTTTGAGAAAAAAGGCGCGTCCCTGATTCTCACCGGTCTTTTCTGCCTTCATTGTCAGATCTTGAACCGGTACCCCACTCCCCAGATCGTCTCAATGTACTGAGGCTTGGATGTATCGAACTCGATTTTCTCACGGATCTTCTTGATGTGGACCGTGACCGTGGCGATATCGCCGATGGATTCCATGTTCCAGATCTTCCGGAAGAGCTCCTCCTTGGAAAAGACATGGTTGGGATTCTCCGCGAGGAAGGTCAGCAGGTCGAACTCCTTGGTGGTGAACTGGGTCTCCGTGCCGTTGACCCAGACCCGGCGGGCAGTCTTGTCGATCTTGATGCCCCGGATCTGGACAACATCGTTCTTGCGGACGCCGGTGCCGATCAGGCGGTCGTAGCGGGCCAGGTGGGCCTTGACCCTGGCCCCCAGCTCGCTGGGGGAGAAGGGCTTGGTGATGTAGTCGTCCGCGCCGAGACCCAGGCCACGGATCTTGTCGATGTCATCCTTCTTGGCGGAGACCATGAGGATGGGGGTATTTTTCTGCTCCCGGATCTCCTTGCAGATTTCAAAACCGTCTATGCCGGGCAGCATGAGGTCCAGGATGTAGAGGTCGTACTCGCCCGTCAGGGCCGTCATGAGACCCTTCTTCCCGTCGGTCTCGATATCCACCTCGAAGTCCGAAAGCTCCAGGTAGTCCTTCTCCAGGTAAGCGATGGACTCCTCGTCCTCGATGATCAGAATCTTGCTCATAGCTCTCCTTTCCCGCCGGCTCTTTCACGCCTGCTCCTGATATTTCCTCATCACGAAATGCATCTCGGTCCCTTCGCCCTCCTGGCTGGCCGCCCAGACGCGCCCGCCGTGGTCCTCCAGGATCTTCTTCACGATGCTGAGCCCTATGCCCGAGCCGCCCTGGGAGGCGCTCCTCGAGGAATCCGCCCGGTAGAAGCGGTCGAAGATCTTCCCGAGGTCTCTTGACGCGATTCCCTTGCCGTTGTCCGCGATGACGATTTCCACCTCGTCCCCGGTATCCCGGACCCTGAGATCGATTTTTTTCTCGTCCTTATCCATATACTTGACCGAGTTGCCCACGATATTGTTGATGACCCGCCCAAGCTGCTCCACGTCCGCAATGATGGTGACGTCGGAGCCGACCGCATTGTCATAGCTGAAGGCGATTCCCTTGGAGGTAAGTTCATTTTCCAGAGCCTCGGCAGCGTCGCCGAAGAAGGACTGGACGTTGACCTTGTTGAAATTGTAGGGGATGCGGTTGGTATTGATCTTGGAGTAGAAGGTCAGCTCGTTGATCAGCCTGTCCATCTCGTTGGTCTTGTTGTAGATGGTCCGGATGTAGCGGTCCATCTTCTCGGGTGTGTCCGCGACGCCGTCCATGATGCCCTCGACGTACCCCTTGACCGCAGTGATCGGCGTCCTGAGATCGTGGGATATATTGGAGATGAGCTCCCGGTTCTGCCGGTCGTTCTCCAGCTTCTCCTCGTTGGCCTGCTTGAGCTGGATACGCATTTCCTCGAAGTCCTCGCAGAGCTCGCGGATCTCCTCGACGCCTTCCGGCGGTACCTCGAAGTCCAGGTTTCCATCCCGGATACTCTTGGTTGCCCGGGTCAGCTTGTAGAGGGGAGTGCTGACGCCCTGGTAGATCCAGACGCTCAAAATGACGCCTGTCACCAGCTGGACCGCCAGCATGGAGAAAATGAACTGGAGGACCAGAGCCCGGATGTCCGGTGTCAGATGGGTCAGGTCAATGCCGTAGCTGGACTTGATCGTGGCAGCCTGAAAGCTCAGAAACCCGATCGTCATGACCAACATCAATATGATCGGCACCAGCGTTACGATGAAAAATGAGATAAAAATACGCGTTTTAAGCTTCATGCATGTCATCCCCCAAAAGCAGAGGCCGGCAGGCGCCGCTGCCGGCCCGGATATTTCATTATATCATAGGGAGAGACAAAGCTTTGTGAACTTTTCATAAATTAGGGAAATCCGGGCATGAATCGCCGCTCAGAATTCCCGGCACACAAAAGCCGCCAACCCGTGGACAGGCTGACGGCTGATGGTCGCGATGTGAAAAAGGAAATATGTTCTCGAAAGAGGGAATACCGCCTGAAGCGTTCTCCTGTACTCAGGCCAGGTACTTTCTAAGCTCCTCAGCCTTGTCGGTCTTCTCCCAGGGAAGATCCACATCGGTGCGGCCGAAGTGGCCGTAGGCCGCGGTGGGCCTGTAGATCGGGCGCCTCAGATCCAGCATCTTGATGATGCCTGCAGGGCGAAGGTCAAAGTTCTCGCGGACGATCTCCGTCAGCTTCTCGTCGGAGACCTTGCCGGTACCGAAGCTGTCGACCATGATGGAGGTGGGCCGTGCGACGCCGATGGCGTAGCTCAGCTGGATCTCGACCTGGTCAGCCAGGCCGGCGGCCACCAGGTTCTTGGCCACATAACGGGCGGCGTAAGCGGCAGACCGGTCGACCTTGGTGCAGTCCTTGCCGGAGAAGGCGCCGCCGCCGTGGCGGGCGTAGCCGCCGTAGGTGTCGACGATGATCTTGCGGCCGGTCAGGCCGGCATCGCCGTTGGGACCGCCGATGACAAAACGGCCGGTGGGATTGATGTAGAAACGGGTAGCGTCGTCAATCATCTCCTTCGGGAGGACCGGGTCGAAGACGTACTTTTTGATGTCCGCGTGGATTCTCTCCTGGGAGACCTCGGCGTCGTGCTGGGTGGAGAGGACCACCGCCTCGAGACGGCTGGGCTTTCCATTTTCATCGTACTCCACGGAGACCTGGGACTTTCCGTCCGGGCGGAGATACGGGAGCGTTCCGTCCTTGCGGACGTCGGTCAGTCTCTTGCAAAGCCTGTGGGCAAGCGAGATCGGATAAGGCATCAGCTCCTTCGTCTCCCGGCACGCAAACCCGAACATCAGGCCCTGGTCCCCGGCGCCCATGTCCAGCGCCTTGTCTCCTCC
>CACXEL010000141.1 GCA_902766655.1 uncultured Lachnospiraceae bacterium
GCATCTGCTACGGCATCCTGCGGGACGAGGAAAGGCTGCTCTCGGAGACGGTGGGACGGGCGCTTACGGAATGCGACGTCGTCCTCATTTCCGGGGGGAGCTCCGTGGGAATGAAGGACTGCACCTGCCGGGTCCTGGAGGACAAGGGGGAAGTGCTTTTCCACGGGATCGCCATGAAGCCCGGGAAGCCCACCATCCTGGGCCGGGCGGACGGGAAGCCTGTGTTCGGCCTTCCGGGGCATCCGGTCGCAGCCTTCTTTGTGTCGCAGCTTTTTCTGCGGCCGCTGCTCGCGCGGATGATGGGGAGGAGGACGGCGGTGCGGGAGATCCCGGCCGTTCTGACCGAGGCCATCAGCGCCAATGACGGGCGGGCCCAGTACCTGGGCGTGTTCCTGGAGGAGAGAGAGGGAACCGTGTACGCCGTCCCCGTCCGCACCAAATCCGGACTGATCACCAGCCTCGCGGGGTCGGACGGCTTTTTCTGCATTGGGCGCGACTGCGAGGGGATCCCGGCCGGCAGGACCGTGTCCGTGCGGCTGTACTCCATAGATTGATGAAAGTGCTGTGAGGAGAATGAAAAATGGCTTTTGAATATCTGACCAACCTGCCGCTTGAGAAGGCAAGGGAGATGTTCCTTGACGCCCTTCGGAAGGAAGGCTTCGGCCCCGGGACGGAGATAGTTCCCGTCCATGAGGCCCACGGGAGAGTGACGGCGGCGGCCGTGTACGCCCACATCAGCGCGCCCCATTATCTGGCGAGCGCCATGGACGGCATTGCCCTGAAGGCGTCGGTCACCTTCGGGGCCACCGAGACCACGCCGGTCGTGCTGCGGGCGGAGGACTTTACCGTGGTGGATACCGGGGATCCCATTCCCGGGGGCTGCGACGCCGTGGTCATGGTGGAGGAGGTGTTCCCCCAGCCGGACGGCACGGTAAAGCTCTATTCTCCCACCGCACCCTGGCAGCATATCCGCCAGATCGGCGAGGATATCTGTGCGGGCGAGATGATCCTGGGCTCCCATATGACGGTCACGCCGGCGGCCATCGGGTCCTTGCTGGCATCCGGCGTCCTCAAGGTGGAGGTCCTGCGCAGGCCGGTCATCGGCATCATTCCCACGGGGGACGAGATCGTGCCCCCAACGGAAAATCCGAGGAGCGGTGATATCGTGGAATTCAATTCCTCCATCTTCTCCGCCATGGTGCGGGAGTGGGGGGCAGAGGCCAGGACCTATCCCATTGTCCCCGACAGGGAGGAAATGATCCGGGAAGCCCTGGAGAAGGCGCTGGATGAGTGCGACGTGGTGCTTTTGAATGCCGGTTCCTCCGCGGGGCGGGAGGATTATTCCGCCCGGGTGATCGGGGACCTGGGCGCTCTGCTGTGCCATGGCATAGCCATCAAGCCCGGAAAACCGGCCATCCTGGCCCACCGGGGAAATAAGGCCATCCTGGGTGTCCCGGGCTACCCCGTTTCCGGCATTCTGGTCCTGAACGAACTGCTGAAGCCCCTGCTGGACGGCTGGTACAGGGCTGGGGAAAGGAAGCCGAAGACCTGCCGCGCCACCCTCGTCCGTTCGGTCGTTTCCGGCCTCAAATACAGGGAGTACGTCCGCGTCCGCCTCGGAAAGGTGGACGGGAAAATGATCGCCTCTCCCCTGAGCCGCGGCGCCGGCGTCGTCTCCTCCTTCATGAAGGCGGACGGTATCCTCACCGTTCCCCAGGGCCTGGAGGGCTATGCCGCAGGCGCAGAGGTGGAGGTGGAGCTCCTCAAGGACGAGGACGTGCTGGACCGCACCCTGGTCGCCATCGGCAGCCACGATCCGCTGCTGGACGAGTGCGCCGACCTCCTCCACAGCGCCGATCCCTCGCAGTATATGAGCTCCACCCATGTGGGCTCCATGGGCGGCATCATGGCCGTGCGCCGCGGGGAGGCCCATGTGGCGGGCGTCCATCTTCTCGATGAGGCCGACGGCAGCTACAATACCTCCTTCATCCGGAAATATTTCCGCAAGGGCGGTGTGAACCTGGTCGAGTGCGTGGGGAGGACCCAGGGGCTCATGCTGGCCGCGGGCAACCCTCTTGGGATCCGTTCGCTGGAGGATCTCACGAAGGAGGGGCTCCGCTATGTGAACCGCCAGAAGGGTTCGGGCACCCGGATCCTGATCGATTACCTCTGCAAGGCCGGGGGGCTTGATCCGGCTCGGATCTCCGGCTATGAGCGGGAGGAATTTACCCACACCTCGGTGGCCGCGCAGATCGCGGCGGGGACGGCTGACGCGGGCATGGGGATCTACTCGGCGGCAAAGCTGTACGGTCTGGATTTCCTTCCTATATGTATGGAGCAGTATGACCTGCTGATTCCGGACAGTGCCATGGATACGCCTATGGTGCGGGAGCTCCTCAGGGTGCTGAAGAGCGACGCCTTCAGGGAGAGGCTCGAGGCGCTGGGAGGGTATCGAGTGGAGAAGCCGGGCACGGTGCGGGAACATTTCTGAGAAGCGGGAGAACGGGCAAGGTGAGTGGGTCTTTTTCGGTCCAATATACTGACGCGGCGGTGGTCGGCGCGGGCGTCCTGGGCTGCTTTGCGGCCAGGGCTCTGGCGGCGCTGGACATCCGTGTGACCGTTCTTGAGCAGCGGGAGGACGTGTGCACCGGCATTACCCGAGCCAACACCGGCATCATCTATACCGGGTGCGACAACCGGCCGGGTTCGCTGAAGGCGAGGATGTGTGTGGAGGCCAGCCGGAGCTTTGACGGGCTCTGCCGGGACCTGGGCGTGCGGTTCGACCGCTGCGGGTCCCTCATGCTGGCTTTTGGTCCCCGCGCTGAAAATGTACTCCGGAAAAAAATGGGCTTCGGCCGGGCCAACGGCGTGGAGGGTCTGCGGATCCTGGGAAGGGACGAGGTCCTCGCCATGGAGCCCCGGATCTCCTCCGAGGTCACCGCTGCGCTCTACGCACCCGGGACGGGGACCATCGATCCCTGGGAGCTGGGGATCGCCGCTTATGAGAATGCGAAGGCGAACGGGGTGGATTTTCGGTTCGGGCAGAGGCTGGTCCGCATGGAGCGGGAGGCAGGCGGCTTCCTCCTGGAGACGGATGAGGAGAGGATCCACGCCCGGACCGTGATCAACTGCGCCGGGCTTTCTTCGGACGCGGTGCGGGAAATGCTTGAGATTCCGGCTGTCCGGATATTCCCCACGGCAGCGGACTATATCGTGCTGGATGATACGCTCCGGGGCTTTGTGAAGCACGTGATCTTCCATGAACCGGAGGAGAAGGGAAAGGGGCTGACCCTGGTCCCCACTGTGGACGGAACCCTTCTGGTCGGCGCCACGGAGCGGGAAGTGCCGGCGGGCTCCCGGGGCGGTACGGACCGGGAGGGGCTGCAGGCGCTCTCCGGCCTGTGCGCGAAGGTGGTACCGGGCCTTCCGCTGTCCGAACAGATCAGGAACTTTTCGGCCCTTCGGCCGAATCCCTATCATGTGGTGGAGAAGGGCGGCGTATGGGTGCCGGCTGACCGCTCCGTGAATGACTTTACAATCCTGTCCGAGGAGGGGCTCATCAGCCTCATCGGCATCAAGACGCCGGGCCTTGGCTGCGCGGAGCAGCTGGGCCGGCACTGCGCGGCGCTGGCCGCCGGGTTCCTGGGCAATCCGGGGCCGAATCCCCGGTTCGATCCCATGCGGCGGGCTCCGGTAAGGCTTCACGGTATGCCGGAGGATGCGCGCGCGGGCGTCATTTCCCGGGATCCGGACTATGGCAGGATCGTCTGCCTGTGCGGGGATGTCAGTCTCGGGGAAATAAAGGACGCGGTCCGGCGCGGCGCGGTCACGCTGGACGGCGTGAAGAGGCGTACAGGCGCCGGGATGGGGCGGTGCCAGAGCGCCCGCTGCATGAAGGCGGTCATGGAGACTCTGGCGGAGGGGCAGCGAATTCCGGTGGAGGACGTGATGAAGGACGGTGCCGGGTCCTATGTCCTGGAGAAATGAAGGCAGGGCGGCCCGACAGGTGTGCGGATCCGGCGCGGCGCACAGCTGCGCGGATGTAAGGACCTGAGAGGCCTGTGACCGGAAATCACAATGGCGGGCTGACGAGGGCAGACATAGAGAGGCAGGTGCTGCCGGATCAGCAGCAGTTCAGTCGATCGTGCAGCATGGTTCGAGTACAGACTCTGTGTGAAGTTTGTAAAACAGTATGAAGATCCCCGTGACAGAAAAAACAGAGATCCTGGTGATCGGCGGCGGTGCGGCTGGCATGGCTGCCGCTCTTGCTGCGTGCCGGAACGGAAAGCAGGTCCTGCTCGTCGAGCACGACGGGGAGCTCGGGGGAATCCTGAGGCAGTGCGTGCACAGAGGGTTCGGCCTGGCTGCCTTCCGGGAGGATCTGACGGGGAGAGAATATGCCGCGAGGTTCGTCTCCGCGGTCAGGGGATCCGACATTACCGTGCGGACGGGCACGACGGTCCTTTCCCTCGAGGAGGAGGGGAGCGGAGATGAGGATGCTTTTCCCTGTGCGGAGGGGAGCGGAGATGAGGATGCTTTTCCCTGTGCGGAGGGGAGCGGAGATGGGTGCATTTCCCGCTTCACGGAGCGCAGCGCGCTCTTGTCGGGGCCGGAGGGCCTGTACAGGGTGAGTTTTGACCAATGCGTCCTGGCCACGGGGTGCCGCGAGAGAAATCTCGGTTCTCTGGGCCTTGCCGGCACCAGGCCTGCCGGGATTTTTACGGCCGGGACGGCGCAGCAGCTCATGGGCCGCGGGGGATTATGCATCGGCAGAAGGATCGTGATCCTCGGTTGCGGTGATTTTGGGATGATTATGGCGCGGCAGTTCACCCTGGCGGGGCTGGAGGTCGTGGCCATGATCGAGAAGATGGACCATCCGGGCGGTCTGGCCAGGAACCGGAAGGAATGCCTGGAAGCCTTCCGCATACCGGTGATCCTCCGGACTGTCGTGGACGGGATCCTCGGAGAGGGCCGGATCACCGGCGTCATGGCAAGGGACCTTCAGACGGGAAGGCGATATGAAATAGCCTGCGATACGCTCGTCACCGCTGTGGGACTGATTCCCGACCGGACACTCTGCCGGGGGCTTGAGAGGGCTGACGGGGTGCTGCCTTCCTGGCTGCATTTGTGCGGCAACTGTGAGAGCGTCCACGATCTTGTGGACAGTGTGAGCCGGGAGGCGGAGGCGCTCGGGAGGAGGCTGTAGCAGAAGATTTCAGGCTGCTCATGTAAAGGCAGCTTCTCTGCGGAGGCGTTCGGAAGGATGCCGCGACAGAGAAGGCTGGGAGGAAGGCATGGAATATAATGAAATCTGGGCGGTGGACATGGCCCGCATGGAAAGGTTTTTCCTCTCCCTGGAAGGTGCGGAGGCGGCTGCGGGCGGTGTGATCCGATGCGGAAAATGTGATGTGAGACTTACGCCGCTTTCCGGACATCCGGTGGGGCCGCTGGAGGTGCCCCGGACCCGGGTGGAAATCTCCGGGGAGGATGAAGAGGCGAGGGACTTGTATCGGCGGTTCTTTCTGCGGTTCATTTCCGCGGGGGGCTGAGACAGGGGAATTGAGAATCGGGGATGTGAGAATCAGGGCCGGAATGGGACAAAGGGACGGTTCTTTGTCCCATTCCGGCCCTGGTACTCAAACAGCGGAGGATATAGTATGGCGAACGAAGGCGGCGAGTGGATCATGAGGGGCCTCGACTGGAACGATCCGTACAGGATCCGGTCCTGGCGGGAGCTGATCAACTGGATCAACGAGGTGGGTTTTCTGCCCCTTTTCGCGAATGAGGTGCCGGGATTTTCGGCGGAGGAGCACGTTTCACCGCTCTACTGGTGGACCGGCGACCCTGAGCAGGACCCCTGGGAGTGGCGGGAAATTATACCCGCGACCGGCGAGGTGGCGTATGGGAAGTTCTTCGGCGGGAGGGCGGGGTTCATTTCCCGGGAGTGGTTCCCTTACTTCGCCAATGCGCGGCGCGACGGGTACGATTTCGACGCGGCCTGGGAGGACGGGCTGATCCAGCGGCGGCACAAGGCCATCATGGACGTTTGCGAGGACGGCGGCGTGTACCCGGGGCACGAGCTTAAGGCCGTGGCGGGGTTCGGCAAGAGCGGCTACAAGAATTTCGACGGCTGCATGACCCAGCTGCAAATGCAGACCTACCTCATCATCCGCCGCTTTGAGCGGAGGCGGAACAAGCGCGGCGAGAGCTACGGCATGGCGGTGTCCTGCTACCAGAAGCCGGAGGAGCTCTGGGGGTACGCGCACGTGACGGGCGCCTATAAGGAGGAGCCGGCGGTCTCCGCGGGACGGATCCTCGCGAGGGCGAGGGAGATGTTTCCGGGAGGTGGGGAGGAGGCCTTCCGGAAGGTTTTGAGGTGAGACTCAGGGACGGACCTTTTTCCCAAAGTGGGACTCAGGGACGGACCTTTTTCCCAAAATGGGAAAAAGGTCCGTCCCTGAGTCCCACTCGTCCCTCAGTCTCAGCAATCTCAGTCCTCGCCCACCAGGTGGACCGTCGTATAGGCGTGGCCGGTCGCGGGGAGGAATTTTTCCACCAGATCGGCTGTCCGGATTTTGAGGCTGCTGGTGCAGACGCAGGGGTGGCAGCCGATGTACTCGTCCCTCAGGACGTCTTCGTCGATGAGGAGGGTGACTTCATTTCCCGTGTCGTTCATGAGGCCCAGGATGCTGACGGCGCCGGGCTCGATGTCGAGGAAGCGGAGCATGGCGGCAGCGTCCGCGAAGGAGAGGCGGGCGGAGCCGATCTGCGAGGAGAGCTCCTTGGTCTTGAATTTCTTGTCGCCCGGCATCATGAGCAGGTAAAATCTGGTCTTCTGCCGGTTGCAGAGGAAGAGGTTCTTGCAAATGAGGACACCCAGGACAGCGTCGATTTCGTTGCAGGCCTCCATGTTGTCGGCGCGCTCGTGGTCGGTGCGCAGGTAGGGGATGCCGAGGGAATCCAGGAAATCGTAGGTGCGGATTTCGCGGGGAAGGCGGCCCGCAAGGTCCGCCGGTCTGCCGGTGTACAGGATCATGTGTTCAAATCTCCTTAAGGTGTAGTAGGGTTGGGACTGACGAGTGAGACTCAGGGACGGACCTTTTTCCCAAATTGGGAAAAAGGTCCGTCCCTGAGTCTCACTTCGTCCCTGAGTCCTACTCTCCAGTATAGCATACGCAGGAGATGAGTCAATCGGTTTCGTGTGCTTGCACTTCGGGGGTCCGAAAGCTATACTTTTTATGTAAAGAAACAGAGTTTCGGAAGGGAGCTGCAGGATGGAGTTTACACATTTTGACGCACAGGGAAATGCCCGGATGGTGGACGTCTCGGAAAAGCCAATCACCCACCGGTCGGCGACGGCGGAGGGGCGCATCGCGCTGAGCGAGGAGGCCTTCGCGGCGGTGGCCGGAAAGACGGTCAAGAAGGGCGACGTGCTCACCGTTGCCCAGGTGGCGGGAATCATGGGGTGCAAGCGCACGGCGGACCTCATACCCATGTGCCACCTGCTGAACCTCACCAACGCCTCCCTCACCTTTGAGCTCCTTCCCGAGACGAGGGAAATAAAAGCCGTCTGTACCGTGAAGACGGACGGAAAGACCGGCGTGGAGATGGAGGCCCTCACGGGGGTCAGCATTTCCCTGCTCACCATCTACGATATGGTCAAGGCCATCGACAAGCGGATGGTGATCCGGGAGGTGCATCTGGTGGAGAAGCACGGGGGGAAGAGCGGAGACTTCTGGAGCGGGACTTTTTGACAGGGAGGACCGTCCCTGCTGCTCAAAAAAGGCCGACCCGTCGGAAAAGGAGAAGACTTTTATGACGATAAAGGCATTTGTTTTTGACATAGGGCAGACACTGGTATATTATCCCTTCCCGCTGAACTGGTCGGCGTCCTACAGGCCGGCTTTCGAGCATGTGGCGCGGGAGCTGGGGGTCTTCATTTCCGAAAATGAATACCGGCACATCGTGGACGTTCTCGGGAAATACAACACACGGACCCATCCGCGGGAGAGGGAAGTGTCCTCCGACGTGATCTTTAGGGAGATCCTGGCGGGGACTTCGCTTCCGATGGCATCCCTGCAGGAGATCAAGCGTCTCTTCTATTCATATTTCAGCAGGGAGGCGCGGATTTATCCTGACGTGGAAGGGGTGCTGGCCGAGCTGAAGCGGCGGGGCGCTTTTGTGGCGACCCTGTCGGACGTGGCCTACGGGATGGACAATGCTTACGCGCTCGAGGACATCCGGCCGCTGTTGAAATATATCGATCTGCCTTACACCTCCAACGACACCGGGTTCCGGAAGCCGGCGGGGGAAGGCCTCAGGAAGATCGCGGCGGATCTGGGGGTGGACATTTCCGAGGTGGCCCTGATCGGGGACGAGCGGAAGGATATGGAGTGCGCGCGGAACGCCGGGGCGGTCGGGATCCTGGTCAACCGGTCGGGGGAGCGGAAGGAGTTCGGTCAGGACTTCGAGGTCGCGGATTTTGAGAGGAAGGGACGGTCCTTTTTTCTCAAAATCGCGGATTTTGAGAAAAAAGGACCGTCCCTTCCTCTCAAAATCCGTCGGGAGCTGCATGAAAATGCGGAGCTTTCGCACGAGGAGCACCGGACAAGAGAGATCCTGGAGGCATTTTTCGAACGGGAGACCGATTTCCGGGTCGTGCGGCAGGACGGCTGGTTCTTCGCCGTCAAGGAGGGCCTCAAGGCGGAGGAGGTCGTCGCCTTCCGGGCGGAGCTGGATGCGCTCCCGATCCCCGAAGGCGGCAGGCCGGTGTCCCATCGCTGCGGCCATGACGGACATATGGCGGCCTTGTGCGGCGTGGCCCTGGCCTTGAAAGGCGTCGTGCCCGCGCGGACGGTCTGCCTGGTCTTTCAGCCCGCGGAGGAAGTGGGGGAGGGCGGCGAAGCCTGCGCCCGGGTGCTCAGGGAGGAGCTGCCGGCGGTCCTGGGCAGGGGAGCCGGCCGGGAGCCGGCAGTCCCATCAACGACAGCGGAAAAGCCATGTGCGGGAGAAAAAGATGCCACGTCAGATCTCCCGGCCATCCGGGAAATATACGCCTGCCACAACCGCAGCGGCTACCCCGAGGGCAGCGTCTTCTGCTGCAGGGGCCTCACCCAGCCGGCCTCCGAGGGTCTGATCATCTCCCTGACGGGAGAGCCCTCCCATGCGAGCGAGCCCGAGAAAGGCCGCAGCCCGGCCGAGGCGATTTCCCGATTGGCGCTGATGGCTGCGGACATGAACCGGGCCAGCCCCATGATCCTGAGCACGGTCACCGGCATCCGGGTTGGCGCCGGGGATTTCGGCATCTCGCCCGGGGACGGGGAGCTGCGCCTGACGCTGCGGGCCGAGAACGAGAGCGACATGAAAAATCTGGAGGCCACC
>CACXEL010000142.1 GCA_902766655.1 uncultured Lachnospiraceae bacterium
CCGCCCTCTCGGTGGACGATTTCGTGAAGAAGAGCAGCATTATTTACAGCTCCCGCGAGGCCCTGAAGGCCCTCCACGAGGACGTCGAGGCCTTTGCCCGCGCCGAGGGCCTGACCGCCCATGCAAACTCCATCGCCGTAAGATTTGAAAATGACGACAAGTGACCTGATCTCCGGCTTTACCAAAGCCGGCAGGACAGCCGCTTGTCCGAAAATGATGACAAGTGACCCGGTCCCCGCCTTTTCCATGGCCTGCAGGACCGCCGTGAGGTTCGAAAATGATGACAAATGACCTGATTCCCAGCCTCTACATAGCCGCCGGCACCGCCGTCACCGGCTTCGGCTCTACGATGCCCTTCGGAACCGGCTCCCTGACAGAGCTGACTGCCGTCTACAACGAGAGCGGTGCCGACGGCCTGCTCCTCTTTGACCTGTCCGATACGGATGCCTCCCACGACCTGTCCATCTCCCGGATCAAGGAGGTCTGCGCCCTTGCCCAGATGCCCGTCATGGCCGCCGGCCGTGTCAACCGGGTGGAGGACGTGAAGAAGCTCCTCTACGCGGGATGCGCCAAAGCCATCCTGAACGGATCTAAGGAGACCAACATGGCCTTCCTGGCTGAGGTCTCCAAGCGGTTCGGGCGGGACAAGATCGGTGTCTGCATTTCCAGAAAGGAAGATTATGACCGGCACAGGGAGGAGATCGAGGCATACGCAGGGCTAATCCTCATGCTTTCGCCCGTAGAGGGACTGACGGAAGCCACCTCTGTTCCTGTCATGACCTGCACGCTCGCTGAAAGCGAGGAAGAAGTCATGGCAATCCTCGCGCAGCAGAGGCTGGCCGGCGTCACCGGGCCTTATCTGAGCCGGACGGACGTGAAGCTGTCAGAGCTCAAGCTCCGGGCTTCGGAGGCCGGCATTTCCATGAATGTGATGGTGAGCGCCGTGCCCTGGAGCGAGTTCAAGGTGACGGAGAACGGTCTCATGAACGTCGTGGTCCAGGACTACCAGACCGGCGAGGTCCTCATGGTCGCCTGGATGAACGAGGAGAGCTACAACCGGACCCTCATGACCGGCAAGATGACCTACTACTCGAGGAGCCGGCAGGAGCTCTGGCTCAAGGGCGAGACCAGCGGCCACTACCAGTACGTCAAGTCCCTGGCAGTGGACTGCGACCGCGACGCCATCCTGGCCAGGGTGGACCAGATCGGCGCGGCCTGCCATACCGGCAACCGCAGCTGCTTCTTCACGCCTCTGGCGGAGAAGCCCTGCGACGACACTGACCCGACCCGCGTCTTCACCAGCGTCTATGACGTGATCATGGACCGCAAGGCCCATCCCAAGGAGGGCTCCTACACCAACTACCTCTTCGACAAGGGCATCGACAAGATCCTCAAGAAGGTGGGGGAGGAGAACACCGAGATCATCATCGCCGCCAAAAATCCGGACCCTGAGGAGATCAAGTACGAGATTTCCGACTATCTCTACCACCTCATGGTCCTCATGGCCGAGCGCGGCGTGACCTGGGACGACGTGACGAGAGAGCTCGCGAGACGATAATGAAAACACCCATGCCCGGCAGCCTCCGCGCTGCCGGGAGGAGAGGGAGAAGGATGAGAAAGAGCCTTTTGCCGGACAGGATCCTCCATGTGGTGGAGAAGCCTGCCCGCTACATCGGAAATGAAATCAACGCCGTCATGAAGGACCCGTCCTCCGTGGACGTCCGCTTCGCCATCTGCTTTCCGGACGTCTACGAGATCGGCATGTCCAACCTGGGCATCCAGATCATATATGAACAGCTGAACCGCCGCGCCGACACCTGGTGTGAGCGGGTTTTTTCGCCGTGGCCCGACCTCCACAAGGTCATGAAGGAGGAGTCCATCCCCCTCTTCGGGCTGGAGTCCCAGGAGCCCGTGAAGGGGTTTGATTTCCTGGGCATATCCCTGGGCTACGAGCTGGCCTACATCAACATCATCCAGGTCCTGGACCTTGCGCAGATCCCTGTCCTGGCCGCTGACCGCGGCGAGGACTGCCCGCTGGTCATCGGCGGGGGCACCTGCGCCTACAACCCGGAGCCCATCGCCGACTTCTTCGACTTCTTCTACATCGGCGAGGGCGAGGTCCGCTACGACGAGGTGGTCGATACCTATAAGGAAATGAAGGCCGCCGGCGCCTCCCGCGCCGGGATTCTGCGCGCCATTTCCCACATCCCGGGC
>CACXEL010000143.1 GCA_902766655.1 uncultured Lachnospiraceae bacterium
CCTTCGTTGTAGTGGTCGTAATCCATGCGGACGGGGTGGACCTGCCCGTCCAGGAAGGCCTGCATGCCCTGCAGGAGCCCGTCCACGGAACAGTCGACCAGGGTGCCGTCCCATTTCTCCATGAACTCCTTTGAGCCTCTGGTGGAGGCAGCGACGGCCGGTATGCCAAGACATCCGGCCTCAGCCAGGACCATGGGCTGGCCCTCATAGTGGGAAGCCAGGATAAAAAGATCACAGCGGGAGAGGATGGGCATAGGGTTCGAGATCGACCGGATGAGGCAGATGTCCTCTGCTGCGGGGGAGGCGGTGATGCGGGAGAGAGTGTCCTCGTAGAGGTCTCCGTAGCCACCGATGACCGTGAGCCCCGTCCCCGGATGGCCCTCGCGGAAACGCTCGAAGGCCTCCAGGATCATGGCATGGTTCTTTTCTGCGGAAAAACGCCCGATGGTGATGAAATTCAGGGAGTGGCCCGCGAGAAAGGCGTCGATGGAATCCCATCCGCGCAATGTGACCGAGGTATCGGGATCCGGTGCGATGGGCTGCTTTGCACGCTCCCGTATCCCCTCGAAATCGTGGCAGTTGGGCACGACCCGGATGTCGGGCCCTTCGCCGGCAATGGCCCGCGTGGGCTCGATGAGGGCCTCAGAGACCACCGCGATGTGATCGAAGGAGGTGTAGGCCTCCCTGAGGGAGGGCAGGTGCTGCCGGCCCTTTTGGTCGATCTCCCTGGGCAGGTCGTTGTGGACGAAAATGATCTTTTTGGCATCCATCTGCCCCATGAGCCCCATCATGGACCGCCCGTACCCGTTGAAATGGATGACCGCGTCGAAGCGGATCCCGGGCAGGACGCGGACAAGCTCCCGGGCATAGATCCCACGGACTGCCTCGCGGACAGCGGGGGTGTCCACATTTCTCACAAAGTAAGCGAGGGCGGCGGGCTGCTCGGCCAGCGTCATGGAGGGCAGGTCGCGGATGTCGATAAAGCCGGTGAGGGCAAGGCCGGTAAGGTCCGGCTTCCCTGCATTCTCTTCAACGTTGGCGGTGCAGAGGTAGGCGTCCGTATCCTCCGGGAGAAGGCGGAGCAGGTTCTTTAAGCTGGATGTGATTCCGTTCCGCGGGAGAGCCCCGGCGTAGAAAAGGAGGCGGCGCCTGTCGGCGGGACAGGTGCAGGCGGATGGAATGCACCCTGCGTTCTCGAGGAGGTCTGCTGCGAGGTCTGCCGCGCTCACGACCGATGCGTCGACGATCCTCCCGCCGTATATTCCCCTGAGGCCGTATATCACCGCAAGGGAAGCGGCGGTCTCCCGGTCCGCGGCCAGGATCATTTCCGAGTGGAAGAAGGTCCGCTGGCGTCCGTCGAAGGGAAATGCAGCCACGCAGGCATTCTCCCTGCTCAGCCTCTTTCCGAACACACTGACGACCTTCTGACCCGCTGCGGGGACAAAAGCTTCGGGCAGAGGCCCGGATGTCAGGATCAGACGGCTTCCGGTCAGGGCTCTGCGGCCAGCGGCTGATGAGACAGATACGGAGGCTGCTCCGGGGATACGACGGATGACCGATTCACCGGGCTTTTTCTCTCCCGCGAGGGTGATCCTTCCGGCTTTTCCGGATCCGGTGAGACACTCGATGGCCTTTATGAGCAGGGCATCCTGGTCCTTCTCACCGGAAAAACAGGCGCAGATCCCCGAAAGCCCCGGCTTTCTGCGGGCGGCCCTGGCCGCGTAATAGGTCGTCCCGCCCGTCAGGCGGAGCGTTCGTATGGCTTTGCTGATTTTATCTGACATGATTCCCGCTCCCTCTCTTTGTCTTAGACAAGTATAACTTTAATCGGGGGTTTTCTCAAGGGAAACCGGTTTGACAGGGGGAAGGGCGGCATGCTATCTTGGTTATGTCAGGGGTTGGTCCGGCTGAGTTGGTGAAATGGCAGACCTTTATACAAGGAAGCTGTTTCACGGTGCTGCAGGGACCTGCTGAAAATGGCAGTGCCTTATGAATACCTGCGGGACAGAGATTTTGAGACCTGTGAAAAAGCCGGCAGGATATTTCTTTGATAATAAGGGAGGTTCAAGTTATGGCGGACGATCTGAGGACCCTCCAGCTGAAGGAGCTGGAGCTGCTTAGGCAGTTCACGGATTTTTGCCGGATCAACCGGCTGCATTATTATGTGCTGGGCGGGACTTTGCTCGGCGCGGTGCGGCACAAGGGCTTCATTCCCTGGGATGACGACATTGACGTCGGCCTGCCGCGGGAGGACTATGACCGCTTTCTCCGCCTCACAGAGGAGAAGGATCCGGGGTTCACTGTCCATACATATAAAAATGATCCCGACCACTACCGTTATTTCTCCAAGATCGAAGACCCGTCCGTGAAGGTGATCCGGCATGACAATCAGGTGGAGGAGGTGGGAGCGGCCTGGATGGATGTATTTCCCCTGGATGGCGCGCCCAACCTGGCTCCGGTGAGAGCTCTGTGGAAATATTACATCCTCTACCGCCGCGCCATGTACAAGCTTTCCTGCTTCAGCAAGGGAGTGAACGTCAACAAGAAGAACCGGCCCCTCGTCGAGAGGATCCTTGTCTTTCTGGGAATGCATCTTCCGGTGGAAAAGCTCCTGAGTACCAGGCGGGAGCTTGACAAGCTGGACTTCGCGCTCAGACTTTTCCCCTACCGCAAGTCGGCCTGGGTGGTCAACGCCATGGGCGCCTACAAATTCAACGAGATGTTCCACAAGAAGCACTGGCTGAAGGGCCGCTGGTACGATTTCGAAGGGATGAAGGTGTGGGGAGCTTCCGACTACGACTTTGTCCTCACTCAGATGTATGGAGATTACATGACGCCGCCGCCCGAGGATGACCGCAATCATCACGGCTCAGCGGTGATCGCTGAAGAAAAATGAAAATCAGGGAGGTCCCTTTCCTCATCATTCAGAGAATATTGAGGAAAGAGACCTCCCTGATTGTTATTCTGTCTCAGAAGAGGTAGCTCAGGCTCATCTCGGTATCGGTGAGCTCCTGTTCGGCTTCCGCGATCTGCTCCCGGAGGAAGCGGCGTTTTCTGAGCGCGGCCTTGCGCCGGCGCTCCCGCTCAGCCCGCACGTAGAAGATGTATACCAGGCATAAGAGGGTGCCTGCCCCCAGGATAATAAAGGGGAGGCGGGCCTTCAGAAGTCCGGCTGCCAGCAGCCTGATCACGGAGCCGGTATTCCCCGCAAGTCCCCGGAAGAAGGTGCCGGGCTCGTGGACAAGCAGTTCTGCCGTTTCGCCGATGGCCAGGAGGAACTTTACTACGGCAGGCATCTCGCTGGCCGTCCTCGAAGCGGCGGAGTCAGCCGTGATGATGGCGTCCGGATCGGGCATGATGGTGGCCTCTTCCGTCTGCGTGTAGTTCTGCGAACGCTCCGAGAGGACCTCCTCAACGCTGCCTGTGGGAATCGGTGCGGCCGGTGCGGCCTGGCCGAGGCCGGCGGCGGTGTAATTGATCTCGATGGTGTGATTTTCCTGGATGTCCGTGAAGGTGTAGGCTTCAGCCCAGGCTTCATAGTCGATCATTTTCCCGTCTACCAGGATGGAGGTCAGCTGGAAGCCCGGATACGGCTCATAATCGATGGTGTAATCGTCGCCGCGCAGGACCTTCTCGGAAGCCAGGGTGGCGGAGCCGTTGGCGACGGTGACGCCGACCGTGAAATAGTAGGGGACAGTGGAGCGGTAGAGCCTGAGCTCACGGGTACCGTTCTTCTTGAAGAAGTTGACCGCCATCATGAAGATGCCGGGTTCGGTCTCGCAGATGGCCTCGCCTTCGATTCGCTCGGAGCCTTTGAGGGGGATGCCAAGGGGGACGGAATAGATCTTTGTTGCCCGGGAAACGGAGTGGATATTGACGAAATTGCCGATGCCCATGCCGAGGGTGAAGGGGGGCGTCAGGATGTAGTCGCCTGTCAGGCAGATGTCCTGGTAGTAGGTCCCGGGTGAGTTGTCCGGGGCATTGTGGGTCTCGACGACCTTGAAGCGGTTGTCCAGGATATAAAGCTTGAGGATCCTGTTCTTTAAGGCGAGCACCGCGTACCTGTCGGCGTCGGCATCATAGTCGATCGCCCTGATGAGGCAGCCGGGAAGGATCTTCCGCGTCTCTTTGCACTCGAGTGTGTGGGGATCCATGACGAAGACGCAGCCGCGGGACTTTTTCCCGTTGTTGAAATAGGGGGCTACCAGGATTTCATCCGTATTGGGGTTCCAGGTCATTCCGTTGGCGTGCTCGTAGTCGAAATCCTCGACGCGGCGGGCCAGGGAGTACTGGTCCACGGGATTGCCGGAGGCGTCGTGATCGTAACGGTAATAAGCCGAGACCACGTCCGGGGTGGTCGCGGTCTTGGCTGTATTTTCTATGATAATATAATATTCGTCGGTGGCACAGAAGGCCTGAACGGCGCTGGTCGGAGTGTGGACAAGGGAATCCTTCATGACCAGGTCCCAGGAGATGTCGCTGAAGGCCTCATCTCCCGCAAAGCTGGCGCTGACCGGCACGGCTCCGCCGAGCACGGATGCGATGAGTGAGATGATGACAAAAATGAGGGCAAGCAAACGCTTCCCCCGAAGGAACGGATTCATTAGCAGCCTGTTCATCAAAAACTCCCCTTAAGTGGCGCATTTCTCCCCTGCGCCTTATTTATACTCTCCAACGCGCATTATACTACACTTTTCCCGACAATGGTAGACATAAAAATATGGAAGACGTAAAAAACAGCTGCGTCCCGGTGAGGGCCTGATTGAATTTGACAAGCGTTCCCGGAACAGTTATAATAAGCGATAACCTGCTGTGAGGAGCAGGTCTTGTGTCGTGCCTTAAGACCGGCAGAAGATGAAAAGAGGATCATCAGCGTCCCGTCCGGACCACCCTTTTGGAGACTTATGAATCACGTTGCCGTCTGCATCATCATAGCTTTTGCGGTCCCTGCGCTGGCAGGCGCTCTTGCGCTGCTCGCTTCAGGGCGTTTTCCGCATCCCGTCCTTTCGGTCACAGCCGGCACGCTGGTGGTCTGGGCGGTCATGGAGGTATGCCTGGTCCCGCTCGTACGGATCAAGGCTTCCTTCCGCGGGAGCATACTGGTCTTCTGGACGGCGCTTGTGCTGGTCATGCTGGTGCTGGGCCTCCTCTCCGGACACCGCATCCTCGAGGAGAGGAAGCGGAAGGCTCGTGAGAAAAAGAATGCGGATAAGGCGGGAGCCGGTCCTGCAGAGCCGTCGACTGAGGAGAAGAGGAGTTTCCAATATCGGCTTTCTGATGTTGTTTTCCTCATCCCGCTCATCCTTGTCCTGATCATGGTCCTGCGGGGAGCGGCCATGTACCAGCATACCGACGACGACGATACACGGTTCGTTGTCAACGCCGTGGACATGGTGCGCACGGACACGCTCCTGCTGTCCAATCCGGCCAACGGATCCATGCTGGACAACCAGTATGGGGAGCTGAAGAAGGATGCCGTCGCGCCCTGGGCCTTCTACACAGCCATGCTCGCTGAGATGTCAGGTCTGAAGGCATCCGTCATCGCGCATACATATCTGCCGCCCATTCTGATGCTTATCATCACCTGTGCGCTCTTTGCCCTGGGACAGGTCCTGTTCGATAAAGAACGGTGGAAAATATACGTGTTCGTCACGATCTGCTGGGTGGTCACCCTCTTCGGCTACTATTCGATCTACAGCGCGGAAGCCTTCGTGATGGGACGTCTGTGGCAGGGAAAAGCAGTTCTGGCGGGCTTCGGCATACCTGTCCTTATGACGGTATTCTTCAGTATCTACAGGCAGCCGGAACGGATGGATAACTATGTCTGGCTCGCAGCCGCGGTCCTTGCACTGGACCTGCTTACATCGCAGAGCATAATCATTACATCCGCGGCAGCCGCATTTTTCGCCCTGGCTTACGCCATCGCGCTGAAAAAGCCTTTGCTTCTTTTAAAAATGGGAGTAGCCTGTATTCCCAATCTCATTCTGCTGGCGGTCTATGCACTGATCTGACCGCGGCGAGGTACTTATGGAAAAAAGGGAAAAGCTGCAGTACGTCATTCTCTTTATTTCTGACGCGCTCTGCCTGACAGCTGCCTTCATCCTTGCCTGGTGGGTCTGCCTCCTGATCGGCAAGACGCCCAGGACAAGGCCCGGCGAGGTGCAGAGCTATGTTCTGATGATCAGCATATCCTATCTGTGCGAGTTCCTCTTTGTGAACCGCACCAGGGATTTCTGGCGCAGGAACACCAGGGAAGAGTTCATGAACTGCCTCAAATCGATGCTCTTCATGGGCGCCGTCATGTCCATGCTCCTGATCCTGAGCAGGTCCGGCTTTACGAGAGGAAGATACCTCTTTGTGCTCCTGGTCATTTTTGCCGTTCTGATGCAGTTCGGCGCCAGGTGTGCGATCAAGCAGTGGCTGAAGACCTATTTTTACCAGCTCAACTATGCCTCCATGGTGGCTGTGATCGGTACGGTCGGCCGCGTGGAGGAGCTGATCGGGGAGCTCAAGAGGGACTTCTCCAAGAAGATCCAGGGTGTCGTCATTTTCGGTGTCGGTCACGGGCTCAAGGAGGTCGATCACATCCCGGTCGTAGGCGGTCAGGACGACTTCATGAACTGGGTCAAGTCGGTCCCCCTGGATGAGGTCTACGTCAACGTTCCTTCCGCCTACACGGAGGAAATGATGCCATTCATAGCAGAGATGGAGAGCATGGGACTGGACGTGCACATGAACGTGCCGATCCTGGAGCTGTATCTGCATGACGGGCGTGTGGAAACGCCTCACATCCGCAAGGAACTCGAGACGGTGGCGGGTATCCCCTTCGTCACCCTGTCGGAGGCCACCCACCCCTTCGATATGCTGGTCATAAAGCGCGTAATGGATATCGTGGGGTCGATCGTAGGCATTATTATTTCGATCCCGGTCATCCTTCTGGTCTCCATACCGCTCAAACTCGAGAGCCCCGGACCGCTGTTCTTCAGCCAGATCCGTGTAGGGCTCAACGGGCGTGAGTTCCGGATCTATAAGCTGCGAAGCATGTACAAGGATGCCGAGCAGCGAAAGAAGGAGCTTATGTCCCGGAACAAAATGACCGGGCAGATGTTCAAGGTGGACAACGATCCCCGGATCACGCGCGTGGGGCGCTTCATACGCCGCACCAGCATCGATGAGCTGCCCCAGTTCGTGAACGTTCTGATCGGGGACATGAGTCTGGTGGGCACCCGCCCGCCGACAAAGGATGAGTACAAGCGCTACGAAAGCCGGCATCTGAGGCGGCTGTCCATGAAGCCCGGCATCACAGGCCTCTGGCAGATCAGCGGCCGCAGCGACATCCGTGATTTTGAGAAGGTCGTAGAGTACGATACCCGCTATATCGACAACTGGTCGATCTGGCTCGACATACGTATCCTGCTGAAGACGATCAAGGTCGTCATCACCGGCAGGGGAGCGGAATAAGGAGGAATTAGAGAATGAGCAGTATCGGTGTTCTCGGTGCGGGCACATGGGGAATGGCCCTTGCCCGTATGCTTTCCAACAGCGGTCATGACGTGACGGTCTGGTCCGCTCTGCCCAGGGAGATTGACGAGTATTCCGCCACGAGGCGGCATCCCAATCTTCCGGGCATGGTCATCCCGGACGCCATCATCTTTACAAAGTCCATCGAGGAGGTATGCCGGGACAAGGAGATCGTGCTCTTCGCCGTGCCCTCTGTCTTTGTGCGCTCCACGGCGCGGGCGGCGGCACCCTTCATTCCCGACGGCCAGATCATCGTGGACGTGGCCAAGGGAATCGAGGCCAGCACCCTCTATACGCTGAGTGAAGTCATCCGGGACGAGCTCGTCAAGTTCGGCGGTCACGACCACGTCCGCCTGGTGGCCCTCTCCGGTCCGACCCATGCGGAGGAGGTGGCCAGGGACCTGCCCACCACCATCGTCTCCGCCAGCCAGGAACTGCAGACTGCCGAGATCGTCCAGCAGGTCTTCATGAACACCTGCATGCGAGTTTACACCAACGTCGACGTGAAGGGCATCGAGCTCTGCGGAGCTCTCAAGAACATCATCGCGCTTGCCTCAGGCATCTCCGCCGGGCTCGGGTACGGCGACAACACGCGGGCGGCCCTCATTACCCGCGGCATGGCCGAGATCACCCGCCTGGGCGTCCGGATGGGCTGCATGGAGCAGACCTTCGCGGGTCTGGCAGGCATCGGTGACCTGATCGTCACGGCCACCAGCATGCACAGCCGCAACAACAAGGCGGGCATGCTGATCGGCCAGGGGCTTACCCCGGCCGAAGCAACCGCGAAGGTCGGCATGGTCGTGGAAGGCATCAACGCGCTGCCGGCGGCCATGAGGATGGCAAAGGTCTACAACGTGGAGCTGCCGCTGTGCGAGGCAGTGAACAAGATCGTGAACGAAGGCGCCGATCCCGCGAAGATCGTTCTGGAACTCATGACCAGGGACAGGAAGACCGAGCTGCCCAAGTCCGCCCTGGACATCACTTTTGAAAATTCTATTATCCGCAACCGGAGAGGGGAAGAAATGAGACGCGTCATCACCTATGGCACTTTTGATCTGCTGCACTACGGACACATCAACCTGCTGAAGAGGGCGAAGGCCCTGGGCGACTATCTGATCGTCGCCCTTTCCACCGACGAGTTCAACTGGGTGGAGAAGCAGAAGAAGTGCTACTTCAGCTACGAGCAGAGAAAGGCCCTCCTGGAGGCCATCCGCTATGTGGACATGGTCATCCCGGAGACCAGCTGGGAGCAGAAAAAGACGGACGCCCACGAGTACCATATCGACACCTTCGTCATCGGCGACGACTGGGAAGGCAAGTTCGATTTCCTGAAGGAGGAGGGCGTCGAGGTGGTCTACCTGCCCAGGACCCCCGACATCTCCACGACCCAGATCAAGAACGACCTGGAGCACAAATGAGAGACTGACCGGATGGCGGAAGAAAAGAGCACATATTTGAAATCGGACGTACAGGTCCACATATGGGAGATCATGCAGGCAGTGAAGAAGTGCCTGGATGAAAAGGGAGTGGAGTACTATATGCTCGGCGGCACTCTGCTGGGCGCGGTGCGCCACAAGGGCTTCATTCCCTGGGACGACGACATCGATATCGGGATTCCGCGGGAGGCCTACCACCGGTTTCTGGCGGAGGTGACCGAGTACCTGCCGCCCTACATGGAGGTCCATACCTGGCGGATGACGCCTTCCCACCACTATTATTTTGCCAGGATCGTCGATACCCGGTACCAGATCCTGCGCTCGGGGAGCGAGGAGGAGCGGACGGAGAATCTGTGGATCGACATTTTCCCGCTGGACGGGATGCCGAACGGGGCTGTGAGGCGCCGGATCCACATGCTGCGCCTGCTCTTCAACCGCACCATGTACCACCTGGCCACCTTTGAAAAGGTCAACGTGAAACGGCCGGGAAGACCCCTGCCCCAGCGGATCGTCATCCGGCTGGTCCAGCTGACTGGCTTCGGACGGGGCGGAGACCCTGCCCGCTACCTGGCAAGGATCGACCGGCTGCTCAGAAAGTACCCCTACGCCTCCTCCGACTGGGTCATCAATTTCATGGGACAGTACATGTTCCGCGAGATGTTCCCCAAGTCCTGGTACGGTGAGGGCAGACTGTATCCTTTCGAGGATGGTGCTCTCATGGGGCCGGAGGATAGTGACAGGGTGCTCACACAGATGTACGGCGACTATATGACGCCCCCTGCCGAGAAGGACCGGAATGCCCATGCGGCCTCCCTGGTCACCCGCGGGTGAGCGGACTTTTGCCCGGTGGCGCCGGGAAATGAATACCCTGCAGACTGAACACAGAAGGAAACTGATATGGTCAACATGGCGGCAACCATAGCTTACAAAGTGAAGCCGGCGGACTTTGCCGCAGCTTTCTCAAAGGTGCTCAGATGGCTCGATTCCTATGCTTCGGACCGGGCTCTGATCATCATGACCCTGGTTTCCCTGGCTCTCCTGGCTGTTCTCAGCCGCGATGACCGGAGACGGATCTTCTGGCCTATGGTGATCGGCGCGGTCGTCATTTTGAACCCGGTCCTGTATTACTATATCTACTACAGGATCATTTACTGGCGCCTCTTCTGGCTCCTGCCCGACACGGTCATCATCGCCCTGGCCTGCGTCCGGCTGTTGGAGCGCCTTCCTGCCAGGTTCATTCGGATTCCGGTCTTCGTTCTCCTGTGCGCGCTCATCATGTTCCTGGGGAGGTACACCTACGGGGAGAGCTCCTTTACCAAGAACGTCAACCCGGAAGGTGTCTCGGATGCGACGCACGCGGTGGCAGATTATCTGCTGTCCCGGGAGGAGTCGCCTCTCTGTCTGGTGGAGAGCTCCCTTTACATGGATATCAGGCAGTATGACGGGAACATTCGGCTTGTCTACGGTCGGAACGCTGAGGGCTACATCACCAGGGCCAAGCGGAGCGCCAGGCGGGCCGCTGCGGCCATGCGAAAGGAGAAGACACCCTACAGAAGAGTGCTGAAGTTTGCCGTATCCCGGAAATGCAGCTATATTGTCGTTGACAAGACGGATCCCATTCCGAAGGCGCTGCGGGATAAATACAAGTATGAGAAGGTCCGCACCATTTTTGACTATATAGTTTATCACAGGGACTTTACGGAAACGCCTGCGGCGTGACGGCATGTTGTCGGAGACTGCCAGGCAGGCGGCTTCCTGCTGACCAGAAGCAAAAAAGAGGAGAACCGCGCCATGCGAGGTTCTCCTCTTTCTATGTTTCGGGAATCAGGCAAGGTCCCTGGGGTATGCGGACCGATGAGGATCAGGCGACCGCATTCATCGGATACCGGTGCCGCTCCTCTTTCAGGTCCGGAATCAGTGGAAGTCCGGCCCGAGATTCCCCTCCTTGTAGTGGCGGCGGCAGAGGGCGATATACTTGTCGTTGGCGCCGAGGACGATCTGGGCGCCGGTCCGGATGACCTGGCCGTTCTCGTCGAACCTGGTATTGCAGGAGGCGCCTTCGCCGCACCAGCAGACGGTCTTTATTTCCTCAATGACGTCCGCCCAGGCCAGGAGCCAGATGGAACCCTCGAAGGGCTCCCGCCGGAAGTCGGTGCGGAGGCCGTAGCAGATGACGGGGATGCAGAGGTCGTCGACGATGTGGACAAAGAGCTCGATGTCGGACTTTTTGCAGAACTGGGCCTCATCCACGATGATGCAGTCGTAGGTTGCGATCTCCTCGTCGGTCATGGCCACCAGGTCCTCCACGTAGCGGCAGCTCTTGGAGAGCCCGATCCGGCTGACGATCACGCCTTCTCCGTCCCTGTTGTCGATCCTGGGCTTGAGGAGCAGGGCTTTCTTGCCCCTCTCATAGTAGTTGTAGTCGACCATGAGCGCGTTGGCAGTCTTGGAGCTGCCCATGGCGCCATGGCGGAAATATAGCTTTGCCATGTGTTCCTCCGGGTCTTGATTGTTCGGTGCTCATGCAAAGAGAGCGGGTATCAGGAAAATGAGGACAGATCCGGCCGCCTTTGCGCCGGACCCGATCCGGACGGGACACCGGACGCTCCCTTCGCCGGCCCCGTACCGGCTAATCATAGCACAAGTGGACGGCGGGGGGAAGAAAAGCCTGCATCTTTTTCACGGCCGGGGCTTTTCACTGCCGCATATGTGCACTCACTGAAGGAATGCCCGAAGGGAGGCGGCTTCCCCGTAAGGCCGGCAAAGTTAATACCCAATACAGATTGAAAAGAGGGTATTTGGATGATAAAATCTAACTAATAACCCGTCTGCGGCCTCATAGTCAGACATTCGGCTATTATGCCCGGCCGCCCTTCGGGCATTCAGGAGGTAATATGATCGATCTTACAATAAACGAAGCAGGCTTAAGGCACAATATCGAGACAGCCAGAGAGAAAAATATCATCATTCCGACCATCAAACAGATGAAGGACCCGACCCTCATCCCAGAGCCCATCAAGGCCCGGCTCAGGGACGTGGGCCTCTGGGACGTCAATCCGCTGAATCTCTTCCGCATCACCTGGAAGAATGAACCGGTCGAGAAGGGCGGCCTTTTCGGCAGCCCCAACTACATCGTTCTGCCCTCCGAGCTGACGGGCGTCAAGGCCAAAATCGTCATGCTCTGCGGCAAGTATTTCCCGACCGGCTGCCACAAGGTCGGCGCCTCCTTCGGCTGCCTGGCCCCGGCCCTGGTCACAGGCCAGTTCGACTCCACCTACCATAAGGCTGTCTGGCCCTCCACCGGCAATTACTGCCGCGGCGGCGCCTTCAACTCCAAGCTCCTGGGCTGCTACTCCATCGCCATTCTGCCGGAAGGCATGTCCCGAGAGCGATTCGACTGGCTCCGGACCATCGCCAGCGAGATCATCGCCACGCCCGGCACCGAGTCCAACGTAAAGGAGATCTTCGACAAGACCCATGAGCTCTCCGCCATGCCCGAGTGCTGGATCCTCAACCAGTTCGAGCAGATGGGCAACTACATGTGGCATTACTCCGTCACCGGCAACGCCCTGGCCGAGGCCTTCGAGGAAATGAAAGCACCCGGCGACCGCCTGGCCGGCGCCGCCTTCACTTCCGGCTCCGCGGGCACCATGGCTTCCGGCGACCGTCTGAAGGAGCTCTATCCGGGCGCCAAGCTGGCCGTGGGTGAAGCCCTTCAGTGCCCGACCCTCCTCAACAACGGCTTCGGCTCC
>CACXEL010000144.1 GCA_902766655.1 uncultured Lachnospiraceae bacterium
GAGCCTTCTGACGGGCTCCGCCTCTTTGCATGTGTCGGGATATGATCATCTGCCTGCAGCGGACTTGGCGGCAGACGCGATTCGTTTCACATGACTGCAGTCTAAATTCTGCTGCTGTATATCCTGCTGGTCCGGCAGGAACTATTATTTCACCCGGAACCAGCACCGGTAGGCTGTGTCGAAGCCGATGGAGCGGTAGAGATTCTTGGCGGGGGCGTTGTCGGAGACGGCCTGGAGGTAGGCGGAACGGGCGCCCCGCTTGCTGCCTTCGGCGAGAAGGGTCGTGACGATGGCCCGGCCCAGGCCCCGGTGGCGGAGATCCTCACGCACGTGGATGGCATAGACCCCGATATAGTCGCGGTCCAGAATGCCGAGGCCGGTGGCGGCGATCTCCCCGTCGACCTCAAAGCTCACGGCAATCTCGTCCTTGGGGATGGCGGCGTACATGGAGGGTACGATCTGGCGATGGATGGGGTCGACGGTGTGCTTCAGGGAGAAGAGGCCGTTGATCCAGCGGGTCGTGACTTTATTTCCCACGGACAGGCCGAAAACGGGATGGGAGAGCCGGCAGCTGTCGATCTGCGCGGTCATGACGTCCACACTGTGTTCGATTCCGTACCCGCTTCTCTCCAGGATCCCGTCCAGGGCAGGGTCTGTGATGGGTGAGATCTTGAAAATGCAGGGCGTACCCCAGCGCCGGTAAATCGCCTCGCAGTACCGGATCTTCTCGTCAAGAGGAAGTATGGAGTGGCCGATGGTCTCAGCACAGTTGGTGCGGTGGGTGTAAAAATAGGAGAAGCGGAGGATCCAGCCGTCGTAGACCTCCATCTGGTGGGAAGGCCAGGCGTTCAGGGACAGGTCCTCTATTTTTTTGATGTCAGTTATCATAGGCTTACCTTTGAAAAATGCGGACCTGAGCGCACAAGGCGCCGGCTGTCCTGGAATGATTACATATATTATAAGAAAAAGTCAGGCGTGGGACAAGAGAAAAGGAAGGGGAGTAAGCTGATAAAAGAAGTGTACAAAACCGGGAAAGGGTGTTACAATAGATTAATCTGAGAATCTATGTCCGTATCCGGGCTTGCCGGACCGGGACCCGAAAGGGGTGGGATGGCTGAGCAGATCCGTATGCGGGCAGTGGGTTCCTTGAAAGAGTGTTCCATTATGCGGAAGGACTGCGCATTTTTGTGCTGCTTGTTCCTGCGGCCTGTCTTGAAGGTGTATCCCGATCTTGTGTGAGACTGCGCCCTTAGGGAGAGCGGCATTTCCTGAAACAATACTGTTACGAAGGAGTGGCATATGTCTAAGTTCCTGAAGTTCCTGGTCAATTTGTTCCTGATCTGTTCAATCGTTGTCACGGCGTCGCTGTTGATCCCGCCGCTGGCCGGCGTCACGACCAACATCATCGACACTGTCAATATGGATACCAACCTCCCCTTCGGCAGTGTGACCTACTCCAGTGATGTGACGGTGGCGGAGCTGGCGGAAGGTGACAAGATCCTGGTGGACAGCGGGAATTCCATTTATGTCTATAAAGTCCAGTCCGGCGATGCGTCCACGGGCGAGTTCACGGTCCTGGATGCCATGGACAAGTCCTCCGAGACCACCCAGGTCAAGCTGCGGAATCCGGTCTACAGGGTCATCCTGACTGTGCCCTTTACAGGCTACATCGTCGTGGCCATGCAGAGCGTAGAAGGCTTCATCATCATCATTCTGGTGCTGGTCTTCGTGGCCATTCTCTTTATTCTCTCCGAGCTCTGGAAAAAGAGTGACGAGGATGACGAGGATGACGAGGAGGAAGAGGAACATGAGAGCCGGCGCGAGCGCAAGGCCCGCCTGAAGGCGGAGAAGGAAGCCCGGAAGGAGGCTGAGCGCGAGGCGGCAGAGACCGGGAAGTCTGAGAAAAAGTCTGTTAAAGAAACAGCGGCGCAGGATCCGGTACAAAGGTCCATTGCCGAGCCCGGCGAGCGGATTTCCCGCCCGGATGATTTCTCCGAGATAAGCGAACAAAAAGTAATACCTTCCGATAGTGAAAATGTAATACAGACTGCCGGGGGTGACTTCTCCGAACTTCAGGAAGACGACGTGAAGATCTATACGCCGAAGAGGGCTGCTTCGGCAGCTATGGCAGGCAGCACGGTCGTGGCCGCGGCAGAACAGACCGGATCGGATGAAAGAACGGAGGAAGAGCGCAGCGACGGCATGGATGCGCAGGCTTCGGATGGACTCTTCCCCGGAGACTACAGTGCCGGATCGGAAGGACCGGCGCCGGCGGGGCTCTTCTCCGGTGATTCCGCCATCGGGTCCGAAGGACCGGTCCCGACCGGCCTCTTCCGTGAAGAGCGCGATGACAGCCGTATGGCAGAGGCAGACGAGTCCTCGTCAGGGCTGCTCTTCCCGGAGAGCCGTGACGCGGGCAATGCCGGCGGGAGCGCCCTCCTCTTCCCGAAGGAAGTCAGCGATGCGAAAGCCGCCGGCGCGGAAGCTCCAGCGGTAAGCCTCCTCAGTGATGCGCCGGTCGTGAATCCTCCGGCTTATGATGCGCCGGTCGTGCCTCAGGCGGCGCCGATGCCGGCGGTTCAGGAAGCACCTGCCGCAAGCGCCCCCGAAATACCGGCGCAGATACCGTCAGGGAACGACATGCCACGGTATGGTGACCCGCAGGCAGCAGGGCTTGTGCCGGAGACGGCAGCTCCGCAGGACCCCGATCACTTCACACCGGTCGAGAGGCCCACGCTGGAGGAGATCGTCGAGCAGGCCAGGAAGAAGGGCCTGAACCCGGATATCCGCCGTGATTCCATCACGAACATCAACCTGGTGGACTTCAGCGATCTGCTCTGAGAGGCTGGACGTTTACGTGAAAATGTCCCCGAAAACGATAAAAAAGTACTGAAATATCGTCAGAACGCCATATAAAGAAACAAAAAAACCCCTTGCATTGCAGGGGGTTTTCGTTTATAATAGTTGACGCTGTGACATGATAGCGATGAAACGGATGTTGCTGTCCATGAGAGGCAGATATCTCCGCGGAGTGAATGTCATGTAAGGATACCTGGCGACAAGTCACTGTGCAAGAGGCCCGCCTGTGAAGGCGGACAGAAAAGTGCGTGAGAAGATATTTCAGGACACGCACGGAACCGTGTACAGTCACCGCTTGTCGTACCAAAAAGTACGAAAAGGAGGCGACTTTTTTTATGGCAAAGCAGGTTATGAGAATCACATTGAAGGCGTATGACCACACACTCGTGGATGCATCGGCAGCCAAGATCGTTGACACCGTCAAGAGGAACGGCGCGACAGTCTCCGGCCCGATCCCGCTTCCGACAAAGAAGGAAGTGGTGACCATCCTTCGTGCTGTACACAAGTACAAGGACTCCCGCGAGCAGTTCGAGCAGAGAACTCACAAGAGACTCATCGACATCGTGGCTCCGACCCAGAAGATCGTGGATGCTCTTTCCCATCTTGAGATGCCTGCCGGTGTTTACATCGACATCAAGATGAAAACAAAGTAACCAAAGAGGCTCTGCCGGGAAGGCAGATGCAGCGCCGCAGGGCGATGACGCCGTCCCCGCTGCGGCGGTCCGGAAGGCTGTAAGGCCGAAAGGGGGAAGTCGGGGAGCTCATTTAGAATGATTGCATTTTATATGTAATCCGCTGTAAGGAGGAAGAAATGAAGAAAGCAATTTTAGCCACGAAGATCGGCATGACCCAGGTCTTCAGCGAAGACGGGACCCTCACGGGCGTCACAGTCCTTCAGGCAGGTCCCTGCGTTGTCACACAGGTCAAGACGGAAGAGTCTGACGGCTACAACGCCATCCAGGTCGGCTTCGGCGACATCCGCGAGAAGCTGGTCAACCAGCCGGAGACGGGCCACTTCAAGAAGGCCGGCGTGGACATGGTCAAGCACCTCAAGGAGTTCCGTCTCGCCGACAGCTCCAAGCTCGAAGTCGGCGACACCGTGAAGGCCGACATCTTCGCCGAGGGCGACAAGGTCGACGTCACCGGGATCAGCAAGGGCAAAGGCTACGCCGGCGTTATCAAGCGCTTCGGCCAGGGCCGTACCCCCACCAGCCACGGCGGCGGCCCTGTCCACCGTCACGCGGGCTCCATGGGCTCCAGCACC
>CACXEL010000145.1 GCA_902766655.1 uncultured Lachnospiraceae bacterium
CCGCCATCTTCAGGACTCATCCTCCAGGCTGTCTATCAAATTGTCAAGAAAGCTCAGGTATTCCTGATTGTTCATGATATTTTCGCTAGCCACCCTCTTCATGTAGGCAAAAATCAGGCTTACGATGCTCGTCTCACTGACAAAAATACGGGCATCCACTCGCTCCTGTTCGCTCAGGAAAGAGAGAAATGCTCCCTGCTCCGTGGATATGATACACAGGGAGGAAGTGTCCGGTATTCTCTTCTCTCTGGTCCCGACCATGTTGAACTGCACTGCCGCGCGCCTCCACCTTCTGAGTACGGACCGCCTCTCCTGCTTCGGAACCGGAACAGCGAGCTGTGTCGGGAATTCATTTATATACCCTTCTCTGACGAAGCGTTCGACAGCATTGCAGGCGCTGATGATCCGGATCGAACCGCCCAGCCGCCTGACAGCCTTCTGGAGTCTGTCCCCGTATGAAAGGCGGAATCTGATCAGCTCCTCCTTCTCCTCGACCGTATCGCTGATATAGCTTCGGAACAGGTCCTCGTTGTCTCCCACAAAAAATGAACTCCCGATTCCCGGGATACAGAAGTACACCTCGTTCTCTTCTGCCCTGAACAGCTTCATCCAGGGCTCCTCCGGAAAGATGCCGAGCGAGCCGCCCTGCTCGAGGAGGGAGGAAGAGCTCTCCATCCGGTTCTCGAACACCTCCCCGTAAAAAGCCAGCAGTTCCGGCTCGTTGTAGAGGACTGCGGAGCTAAAATTATCGGAGTATGTCAGAAGATACCGGTCACTCAGGATAAAACAGTTCTGCTCCTTGCTCTGCCCGTAAGCAGATGCCGGGGAATAGTAGTATCGCGGGAAATACATATCCGTCCTCTTCACGGTCTCCACTGCACTCTGAAAGCAGTTCACGTTATAGAGCTGATTCTCAACGTCCACCATCTCCGTGTCGTTCATCCTGAAGATATGATAGAAGGATTTCTCCGGACACGCACCGGAGGCCTGCGGGATGCCAGTCCTGTAGATGTCGCTCATGCGGTTCTCCAGGATCCTGACCTTTGACGCTTTCTCGTTCAGAACACCCATGATCACTGCCCTGACCTCGGAGACTTCCCTGAAAATGCGGACATGCTCTCCCTCCCGGAATTCCGGTATGGTGATGATGACGCCAGGTCGGTGGGAGGACCTCACGTCGCTGAGACAGAACCGCTTGATGGCTTCCGCCCCGTAATACCTGTAGGGCCCGACCTGATCGACCTCATAGGCCCTGAAGAGCGCCTGCCGGTCATCTTCGTTCAGCCGCATGGCTCTGGCAATGTCATCGACCATCTGCGGAGAGGACGGGTTCCTGGCCCCGTTCTTGATTTTAAAGAAGGTGGACCTGTTGATACCTGTGTACCGGATCACCTCATTGTTGATGATACCCTTCCGGTCCATCAGTGCCGTCAGTAAATTTGAAAAATAGCCCAAACGAAACCTCTTTCATAATATGCGCGATTGCAGTACACACGTCAGCGTCCAAAAGGCATGCCTGTCAAGGAGCTTCCGGCCCAATCACCAGCCGGTTCCCCGGCAGCCCGGCTTCCTCCATCCGCGCTTTGATCCAAGGTCCGTAATTAGTATTCTCAAAGGCATCCAGCATGTCCCCGTAGCAGTCGTTCCCCAGGATCTCCTCCCTCCGGTCGGCGAGAGTACCCCTGGCCACGCAATCCATAAAAAGATTGAAGAGTGTCAGGATCCTGTCCTTCTTGAACTGGCGCCGCCCCGTGAAATCGGCAGAAGCCGCAATGTTCTCGGTCCGGCCGGCGCTCCCGCCCACCTCCTCGGTGAGCAGGTCCATGCCCAGGTCCAGGATCTCCGTGTGGTAGCGGTACCACCCGCTGCCCAGCTCCAGAACGCCGAACTGGTGCGGCGCGGAGGCCAGCGGGGAGCTGATGATCTCGTACATATCCCGGTAGCGCAGGATCTCCTGGGTGTGCCGGTGGCCGGACAGGCAGAGCCGCACGCCCGCGTCCGCCAGCAGGTCCCGGAGCCAGGGCAGCTGAATCACGTAGGTGCTGCCCATGGACTCCTCGCCGCCGGGGAGGACGTTGTGGTGGGAGAGAAAAATGACTTCATTTTCCGTCTCCAGCGCCTCCTTCATCCACGTCTGCGTGGAATCGGGCAGCATGCCGCCAACCCAGTTCTCCACAGCGTTGTCGTCCATGGCAAGGAACCGGTAGCCGCCTATGTCCACGACCAGGCTCTCCGTCTCCTCATCGCGGGAGACCGCCGTGCAGAGCCCGTCGTAGGGCTCCCAGTAATGCCCCTTGTCAAAATCGTGGTTCCCCGTGGTCACGATCACCTCGATCCCGGTCTCATGAATCCGCGCAAGGGCCGCCGCCAGGGCTTTCACATCGTCCTCCGCTCCGCTGTTGGTGTTGTCGCCCGTCATGATAAAGACGTCCGGATGCCGGGAAATGACTTCATCCGCCATGATCTCCGCGATCTCATCGATGTGCTGCATGAGCGGAAAGACGGAGAACCGCACATCATTGTCGTAGTGAAGGTCGGACGTGATGATGGCCGTGAGGGCGGGCGTCCAGCCGGCCGGCGGTGCGGAATCCCCGCTGCCGGCGCCAGCTTCCTTGCCGCTGCCTTTTCCGGTCACGGAAGTCCCTGCGCCAGTCTCACTCACCTGCCCGCTGCCCGAAGCAGCACCTGCCTCCACGTCATCCGCAGAATTCCCCAGGCCTTCACCGGCCGCTGCGCCGTCCGCAGAATTTCCCGCCCCTACACCAGCCTCCGTCGCTGCGTCTGACTTCGCCCCGCCAAGGTTCACGCCTGCGCAGCCTGCCAGCCACACCGGCAGCACCAGGCAGGCCAGCATGAGCCGCAGGATCCGGCCGACAATATCGATTTTGGGTCTGTATTTCTTCATATATCATTGCCCCTGTGTCTGGGGAGTCCGCCGCCATGCGCTCCCGCTCGCCACCTGCATCCGTCCGCAGCTCCGCCTTCGCAAAACCTGCGGAACCGATTTCCGCAGAAATACATATGCTTCCCATCTGCCTCAATATCCATGTCTGCGGAAATTATATCATCCCCGGCCCATATCCTACAAACAGTATTGCATTTTTCCCCCATTGCAAAAAAAGAGTGGCCGAATTCGCCATCCGGTTCTCCGGGCAGCTTTTTGACGGCGCAAGCCCCTGCTCATAACGGCTGCCACCGCACAGCTCCTCCTATGGTCTGCCATCCCCTTTCTTGCAAAATCCCTCCTCTTCTGGTATTATGGTTTGGTCAGATTCAATCTGGGGTGCTGCGCCCCGTCAAATCAAGCTTTTCCCTGCGGAATCGGGCATGCCTGCATTTTCACATGCACGCGGGATTCCGGATACCACAAATACCTGCATGAAAGGACCCATTATGTACGATTACCTGATCGTCGGCGCCGGCCTCTACGGTGCCGTTTTTGCCCATGAGGCAGCCCTGGCCGGTAAAAAGTGCCTCGTCATCGACAAGCGCCCCCACATCGCGGGCAACATATACTGCGAGCTCAAGGAGGACATTCTGATCCACCGCTACGGCGCCCACATTTTCCACACCTCCGACGACAAGGTCTGGAAATACGTGAACCAGTTTGTCCGCTTCAACAATTTCGTCAACAGCCCGGTGGCCGTCTACAAGGACGAGCTCTACA